>JAFQOB010000292.1 GCA_017395725.1 Clostridia bacterium | reverse complement strand
GTTTGGGCAAACGGTCTCGGAGTTCTTAACAAGTGGTGGCCTAAAGAAAAAAGAGGCTTTGCCTCCGGTCTTGCAACTGCCTTCACCGGTATGGCTCAGGTCGTAACCTATCTTACTATCGGCTGGTGTATCGACCTTAATCCCGAATGGGGTTGGCGTGCTGCTTTCCGTTATCCTATGGTTCCTATGGTGCTTATCCTTATCGCGTTCATCGCTTTCTTCAAGTCTACACCCGAGGAAATTGGACTTACTCCCTTTAAAGAAGCTAACGAAGCTCTTAACCAAAAAGATGCCGAGCTTGAAAAGAGAATTAAAGAAAAAGGTTATTTCTACCCCTACAAGCTCCTTTTCAGTCAGCCTAAGGTTATCGTATTCTGCTTCATTTCCGCTATCGCAGGTATTGGCCGTTACGGTCTTCTCACTTGGATTCCCTCTTACTTCACAGAAGTTATGGGTCTCTCGGTTAAAGACGGTATCTTCAGCACCATTCTTCTCCCCCTCGGTCACGCTTGCGCTATGTTCTTCTTCCCCTTTATTACCGATAAAGTATTCAAAGGCAAGAGAGAGCCTATGCTTATAATCGCTTCCGTTATCACCTTCTTCGGAATGATAACCTTCCCCTTCATCAAGAGCCAACAGCTTGCTTCGGGTATGCTCTTTATAGTAGGCGTATCCTGTATGGTTACCGGTGTTATTTGGGCAATCGCAGGCGATATGGGCGGACGTGCGCTTTCATCAACAGTCGTAGGTGTTCTTGACTGGGCTGTATATATGGGTGCCGCTATTCAATCGGCTATGTTCGGTTTCGTTATTGAAAAGTTCGGTTGGTCGGCTATATTCATTACAATCGGCGTTCTCTACATATTACTTCTTGCGCTCACACTTCTCGCTCGTAATATGAAAATGAAAGATATGTAATTAATTCTAAACGGAAGCAATTTTGCTTCCGTTTTTGTTTATTTCTCGATTGACTGTAATATAATTATATGGTATACTATAGGTATAAATTATTCCATTAAAGGTGGTTTTACTTAATGAAAAAAACTGACCCTATTGCCGTATTTGACTCGGGCGTCGGCGGAATAAGCGTACTCAAAGAGCTTATCGCCCTGCTTCCAAATGAAAATTATATTTATTACGGCGACTCAATAAACGCTCCCTACGGCACAAAAAGTGCAGACCAAATTAGAGAGCTTACAAGAAAAAATGCTGAAATACTCCTCGCAAAAGGCGCTAAAGCAATTGTTATTGCCTGTAACACCGCAACAAGCGTTGCCGCCGATTCCCTCAGAGAGCAGTATCCCGATATACCCATAATCGGCATTGAACCTGCAGTAAAACCTGCTGTTCTTTATAAAATTCACCCGACGGTTATCGTTATGGCAACACCTTTAACCCTTTCTCAAGATAAGTTTGACGAGCTTGCCCGTCGTTATGACAGTGCGGCGAATATTATCGCTCTCCCCTGTCCTAATCTTGTAAAGCTTATCGAAAGGGGTATCGTTGAAGGTCCTGAGCTTGACGCACACCTGAAAGAAATATTTGCTCCTTTCAAATATTTGAAGGTTGACTCGGTCGTGCTTGGCTGTACCCATTATCCCCACATAAAAGAAGCCGTCAGCAAAGCTTTTGACCACAAGGCAGTTATCTTTGACGGCGGAAGCGGAACCGCAAGGGAAACCAAACGCCGCCTTGAAGCTATCGATATGCTCAACGACCAAAGTCAAAAGGGTGAACTTCACATCATAAACACCCTCGGCTCAAAAGAAATAATGGACCTTACCTATTTCCTCTTAAATAGATAAAAATATCCACCCGATATGCTTACTTTCGCATATCGGGTGGTCTTTTTTTATTCAAAATAGTAGCAAACAATTTCCTTTGCAAGTTCCATACCGGGTTCAATACTGTCAATCTCAATGTATTCTTCTCTGGTATGTGCACCAAACGTCTTCACAATTCCCATGCTTATTGCAGGTATCCCCATTGACGAGGGTATGTTACAATCAGTTGAGCCGGGTGTGTCCTTTACAACTATGTCAAAATGCTTTTGCATAGAGCTTATCACCCTTGTTTTCAGCTCCTCAAGCTTTTGCTTATCAACGTCGCCCGCACAAGGTCTGTCACCTATAACCGTTACACTAACGTCGCCCTCGGTTTCGGCAATAACCCTGTCAAACTCCCTTTGCATTATCTCAATGGCTTCTCTCTCGTCGGAACGGAATTCAATAAGTGCTTCGGCATACTGGGCTATGGTATTAACCGACGTACCGCCCTTTATCATTCCTACGTTATAGGTTGTCTTTCCAATCTCGGGAACCTTTATTTTGTAAATCTTGTCAATCAGCGATGCAAGACAAGCTATTGCATTTTTATTGCCAAATGCCTGATACGAGTGACCGCCTTCCGTTCTTACTTCAATCTTAAATCTCCTCGAACCTACCGTCTTTGTATGCACGTAAAATATCGAGCCGTCAAAGGTTATAAACTCTTTTACTCTGTCTCCGTAAACACGCATAACCTCACGGCAGCCCTTAAGGTTACCAAGCCCCTCTTCGCAAGAGTTTATAACAAGCAGTACACCGCCGCATTTTTTAGGCTTTAGCTTATTTTCGGCAACGTGCTTCGCCGCCATAAGCAGTCCTACTGCATGTGCAGTATCGTCGCCTACTCCCGGGCAATATAATCTGCCGTTTTCTACTTTTAAAGGAAGCTTATCCGTATCGGGAAACACAACGTCGCTGTGTGCCATAATCACAACCAAATCTTTTGCCGTATCGCCTATGGGGTATATTACGTTAAGCGCACCGTCTATATATACGTTTTCTGCACCCTGCTTTTCAAGCCAAGCCTTGCAAAACTCTGCCCTCTTCTCCTCTTGGTGAGAGGGGGCGGGTATTTGCGCTAACTCACAAAGTAATTCAAAAGCTTCACTCATTCTCTATTACCTCTTAGTTTAGTTTTTCCAACACATTATATCACTCTGTTAGTATTTTGTAAATATAACAGGTCTCCCCTGCAGAGTAATTGCTGAAATATAAAATACTGAGGCTGAGCTTAGCTCAGCCCCAATTTTTATTGATTAACAGTTTTCTGCAATATTTCTTGCAACGTGTACACCGCTTGCAGATGCGTGAGAAAGCGAATGGGTTATACCGCTTCCGTCACCGATTATATAAAGTCCGTCATACTTCGTCTCAAGGTTATTGTTAACCTCAACCTCCATATTGTAGAACTTTACCTCAACTCCGTAAAGCAATGTATCGTCATTTGCCGTACCCGGAGCAACCTTGTCAAGAGCGAATATCATCTCGATAATTCCGTCAAGTATTCGTTTTGGCGAAACAAGGCTCAAATCACCGGGAGTAGCGTTAAGCGTCGGAGTTATAAACGACTCTTCTATACGGCTGGGAGTTGAACGGCGGCCTCTTATCAAATCACCGAATCGCTGTACGATTACACCGCCTCCAAGCATATTGCTGAGTCTTGCAATACTCTCGCCGTATCCGTTTGAATCCTTAAAGGGCTCAGAAAAATGCTTCGCAACCAAAAGTGCAAAGTTAGTATTTTCCGTCTGCTTTGAGGGGTCTTCATAGCTGTGACCGTTAACCGTTATAATTCCGTTTGTATTTTCGTTAACTACAGCTCCCTTTGGATTCATACAGAAAGTTCTTACCTTGTCTCCGTATTTTTCTGTTCTGTATACTATCTTGCTCTCGTATAATTCATCTGTAAGATGTGCAAACACCGTAGCCGGAAGCTCTACTCTTACGCCAATGTCAACTCGGTTGGACTTGGTGGGAATGGCAAGCTCCTGACATACATTTTCCATCCACTTGCTTCCGCTTCTGCCAACACTGATAATACACTTATCGCAGGTATAAGCACTGTCTCCGCATATAACCTTGTAACCGTTATCCAAACGCTCAACGGTACTAACAGGAGTATCAAAGAAAAATTCAACCTGTGTCTTAAGATAGTTATAAAGATTCTCAAGAACAACGTAGTTTATATCGGTTCCAAGATGACGAACAGATGCATCAAGCAGATGCAGATCGTGCTGTATACACACAGTCTTAAACCGTGTCCCCGCCGTCGTATAAAGCTTCGTTCCCTCGCCGCCGTAACGCATATTTATTTCGTCTATATAGTACATAAGGTCAAGGGCATTTTTCTTGCCTATATATTCATACAACGTTCCGCCAAAATCGTTTGTAATATTATATTTACCGTCAGAAAATGCACCTGCTCCCCCAAAACCGCTCATTATGGAACAACTCTTGCACCCGATACAGCTCTTTATCTTTTTTCCGTCAATGGGGCAATTTCTCTTTTCCAAAGCGTGTCCCGCTTCAAATACTGCCACCTTAAGATTCTTATTTAATTGCATTAATTCATAAGCCGCAAATATACCACCGGGTCCTGCACCTATTATTATAACATCATATTTCATTTTTTTCTCCCTATATGTTCTACTTGTTATTTCTCATAAGGTGATTATACCATATCCATAAAAATATTTCCACATTTATATAAAAAATATTGCAATTAAACTATTTTTTTGATATAATTTTTTTAGAATGCTAAGGAGGTTCTTGTTATGAAATGTAGTTATTGCGGTTTTGAAAGCAACAGAGACTATCAATACTGCCCTCAATGCGGCGCTGTTATGGAGAAAAAAGATGCCGGCTTCACTCCGCCGCCCCAAACCGATTTTGTCTATGAAACGCCCACACCTCAGCCCGAACACAAAATTGTCACCGCTTTAAAGGATAAGCTTTTCTTAGTCGTTTGTATTCTTATAAGTGCGTGTTGCGGTCTTTCTTTTCTCGGCGGCGGTCTTCCGATAATAAGAATTTTCCTGACCGTATATATGTGGGTTGCGTACTCACAGACAAAAAACAATACCCTTAACCCCAATCATATACGAAATATAAGCGGTACGGTTTATGCATCTTATGTCGTTAATAACGTTTTGGGTGTTTTCTTTATCGTTTTCGGTTTGTTGTTCTCGGTTCTTATTACGTTTATCACCTCAAACGCAGAATTGCTTACAAAGTTCTATGAAGAGCTTGAAGCTACTGTCGGAAGCGAAATAGTAGATTTATTTTCGCAGTATTTTGTAACCTTTGCCGGATTGATCGGTGTCGTAATTTCCGTAATGGGTATTATATTGATTGTAATAAACATTGTCGGCAGAAAAACTATACATAAGTTTATTAAATCAACCTATATGAATATGGGTATGCCAACCGAACAGATTCAAAAGGCTTCCAAAGCATACGTTTGGCTTTTGGTTTTCGGTATTTTTAACGCTGTATCTGCATTATCTTCTTCAGGTGACGGGGCTTTAATGATATTTTTATCCGAGGCTGCATACTCAGCGGCTCTTATTATTACGGCAATTCTCGTAAAAAAAATATTTCTCAGAGAAAAATAACTAATAATTTTTTGCATATCATAAAATGGCTTTCCTCAAAAAAGGAGAGCCTTTTTCTTGTCAATTTCACCAATTTAAAACTTGGAACCATCTTGGAACCAAATTGGAGACAGCTTGGAACCGCAGTATAGTATAGGTTAGTAGAGATAAGATTAAGTGAGTAAAGAAAAGAATAGAATAGTTTAGTTCATATATAGTCCATGTGAGTATACAGTTAGGGGCCACCCTTGGAACCGTTAATTTCGTAGTTTTCCACATAGTTTTTAGTATATTTCCCACACAATTTTCCACAATAACACCTTTGGTAATATTGACGAAGCATTTTTAAGGCGTATGTCCTATACGATAGGGATATTGTTTATGCAAATTTGCTTATACGGAGATTCCTCGACTTCGCTCGGAATGACCGTAGGGGAAATGTTTGTACGTACAACATTAAGTGGTCATTCTGAGTGGAGCGACTAAATAGTCGCGGAATCGAAGAATCCCATTATCGTTTTATATTACTTTATGGGATCCTTCGACTTCGAGGGCGTTACCCTCTTCGCTCAGGATGACCGTAGAAGGATTATTTGTACAAACAACATTATATAGTCATTTCGAGTGGAACACCGTTAGGTGTGGAATCGAGAAATCTCCGTATGCACAAGTCTTATATTTTTTTATTGAAAAGCACAAACCAGAGTACTCCTCGGGCGTTGCCCGCTTCGCTGATTGCCCTGTTCGAATCTCTCTCTGCTTCTTGCCAAAAAAATATCCACCCAAACGGGTGGATATTTTTTTGTCTATGTGCTACAAAAAAAGATATTTTCGGCATTATTGAATATGAATTCGAACTCTTACATAAATCACGGCGAAAGCCGTGTATATCATCAATTCCGCAGGAATTGCATATCATCAAAACGAAGTTTTGTATATCATCATTGCGAAAAGAAATGCAGCCTGCGGCTGATGATATACACCTTCGGTGATGAGATGCACGCTTGCGCGTGATGATATACCATTGCTTTCGCAATGGATAAAAAATCGACAGGTCAAAACCTGTCGATTTTTGGCGCAGAGAGAGAGATTCGAACTCTCGGAACGGTATTAGCGTTCACACGATTTCCAGTCGTGCGCCTTAGACCAGCTCAGCCATCTCTGCATTCTATTTAATATTTTACCTCGGCAAGTCCCGTATTTCCTACGGAACTCGCCAAAGTCAATATTTTTCTTTTTTCTACGCTAAACTTATATTACTTAAGTTCAACAACTGCGCCAGCTTCTTCAAGCTGCTTCTTAATGCTTTCAGCCATATCCTTGGGTGCTGCTTCCTTAACTACCTTGGGAGCTGCTTCAACAAGATCCTTAGCGTCCTTAAGTCCAAGACCTGTGATTTCACGAACTGCCTTGATTACGTCAAGCTTCTTAGCGCCTGCTTCCTTCAGTACTACGTCGAATTCTGTCTTTTCTTCAGCTGCTGCTGCAGCGGGAGCTGCTGCACCTGCTACTGCTACGGGAGCTGCAGATACGCCGAATTCTTCTTCAACCTTCTTTACGAGGTCTGCAAGTTCAAGAATTGTAAGAGATTTTAATTCTTCTATGATATTTTCAATGTTTGCCATTTTATTATACCTCCAATATAGATATTATAATTATTTGTAATTTTAGTTTGAAGCTCTGGCTTAAGCTTCTGTTGCTTCTGCTGCGGGTTCAGCCGCACCTTCGCCGTTCTTGTCGATAATAGCCTGCAATCCGTATGCAAAGCCGTAAAGAGAAGACATAAGGCTGCCAACGATACGTCCAATGAGAACTTCCTTTGAAGGAATATCTGCAAGGGCTATTACCTGGTCCTTATCCATTACTTCTCCGTCAAGGAAGCCTGCCTTGATCTCAAATGTATCAAGCTTGTCTGCATATTCCTTAAGAATCTTTGCGGGAGCAATGGGGTCCTCAGCGCTGATTGCGATAGCTGTCATACCTTCGAACTGGTCCTTAAGACCTCCGAGTCCTGCTTCTTCGCATGCTCTTGCTGTCAAAGTGTTCTTGTATACTTTATATTCAACATTGGCTTTACGGAGTTCTGCACGAAGCTTTGTATCGTTCTCAACTGTGATACCGGAATAGTTTACTACTACACCTGCAGTCGCATTCTTCAACTTTTCTGAAAGTTCTGCTACAACCGCTTTCTTCTGTTCCAATATTTTTGCGCTCGGCATGGGTTTCACCTCCTGAATCAAAAAATGCTTTCTTGCAGCGTTCACACAACACACCGACAGAAAGCAAACCAATTCATATTCTCATAAATTCGATTGTTTTCATCCTCGGCAGGATTTACTGTGATACCTGCTGTCTTTAGATTACCCAAGTATATTACCACATTCTTTCCAATATGTCAACCCCTTTTTCGAAAAAAATTATTTTTTATTCTCTTTAGCTTTCCGCCGAACAGTACAATAACTCCCGAAACAGTCATCAGCCACCCAAACAGCCTTCTAATCAACTGCGGGTCAAGTGCCGCCGCCGTCTTAGCTCCCATATACGCTCCCGCAACGCCAAAACATATAACCATTATTACAAGTCTCCACCTTATCTCCCTCTTCCTTATATGATACAAAAGCGAAGATGCTGCCGCAAACACAAAAAACACCAAATTTATCCCCTGCGCCTCAAGCTGTGCCATATCCTTTATAAAAACAAGATACAACACCAAAAGTCCCCCTCCGCCTACTCCCATTCCCGCCAAAGCCGCTATCAAAATTCCTATTACAAAATCAAACATATTCCCTCTCCCTTAAAACAATCCTGCCATATTCGCTCCCGCCACTATAAGCAATACGGCAAATATCCTCTTCACTATCTTTCCGTTAAGCCTGTCAAGCAAATACGCCCCGATAATCCCTCCCGGAATCGCCGCCACTCCATATCTCACACTCTCGGTAAAATTAACTGCCCCCTTTCCTACGTACACAAAAAGCGAAACAACAGAAAGCGCCAAGGTTACGCATAATGTGAAAGCATATATATCCTTATTCTTCTCCCCTTTCAACATATAATTCAGCGCAAAAATAAGCACAATTCCGCCCCCTGTTCCAAGTAAACCGTTCACAAACCCTGCACCTATTCCCGCAATCACTATCGGTACAATCTGCGCCATTTCTTAATTCTCCTTTTTTATTGCGATATCTATTGTAATTTTCTAAGTAATATGTTATTATATATTAAATATAATCTTATTTAGAGGTAGCGTTATGAATATATTTTTGGCAATTCTTTACGGTATAATTCAGGGAATAGCAGAGTTTCTTCCCATTTCAAGCTCGGCTCACTTAGCCATAGCACAAAATATGTTTGGTATGGAGAATCTTGAATCGTCCTATTTTACATTTGATATACTCCTTCATTTCGGCACTCTTGTCGCCGTATTTATTGTATACTATAAAGATATATTCGCCCTTGTTCCCGCCGTTTTCACAATGCTCGGAAAAGTATTCAAGGGTAAATTCAAGTTATCCGAATATACGGAAACTGAAAGATTTGTTATCTTCGTTATAATCGCGACACTTCCTCTGTTTGTGGGCGTATTATTCAAAGACTACGTTGAAGCCCTTTCAAACTACACAAAGATTATCGGCTGTATCCTTCTTTTCAACGGCGTTGTTCTGTTTATCTCAGACAAACTTGAAAAAGGAACAATAGCTCTCGACACCACAAAACCCCGCCACGCGCTTTTCATAGGTCTTTGCCAGATGTGCGCCCTCGTTCCCGGTCTTTCACGTTCGGGCTCTACCATAACGGGCGGCTTGTTTATGGGCTTTAAGCGTGAGCTTGCAGTTAAATTCTCGTTCATTATGTCTATCCCCGCAATACTCGGCGCAAATATACTTTCACTTGCAGACATTGCAGAAAACCCAATTGCCAAGACCGATATCGTTCCCTATATCGCGGGAACCGTTGCCGCCGCTGTCGTCGGTGTACTGGCAATGAAATTACTCATTTACATATCCAAAAAATCCAACTTCAGAATGTTCTCGTATTATTGCTGGGTTGTCGGTATCCTTGCAATAATATTCGGTTAAAAAATACAGAAAAACCAAAACTAAAGAGGAAAAAATGGCTACTTACAAATATAAAAAAGTAAATACAAAAAAACAGACTCCCGAACAACAGAAAAAAACTCCTGCAAAAAAGAACACCAAAGGGCAGTCGGTAAATAAAAACACAAACAAGCCAAAAACTCCGGGCAACCCCGACAGTATTCTTAACCAGATTCTTCCTTACGTATGGGGATTACTTGGCTTTGCAGTTGCATTTTGTCTTATATTCACCGCACATTCGGGCTTTATCGGTATGAAGCTTGTAAAGCCTTTGCTTTGCGGTTTGTTTGGCGTAGGTGCTTTTTCGGTTCCCATACTTATTATAATTCAGGCTTTTCTTTGGAAAAAAGACATTGAAACCGATACAGTTTTTTTCAAGGTTCTCTCTTCCCTTTTCGTATTAGTTTCATTATCGGTATCATTACACACAATATTTACTGCGGCAGCTACTTTAAATCCCGCTACGTTATGGACTGACGGCAACGCTTTAAAGGGCGGCGGTGTTATCGGCGGTTTCCTTTCTTCCTTATTCGTAAAAGGTATAGACAAGCCCTTGACACTGTGTATATTTATCCCTCTTCTTCTCGTTTTCACCACCTTTATATTCGGTCTTACTCCCGCTACTGCATTTGTAGCTATAAAAAATATGCTACGTGAAAGCAGAGACCGTTTTGAAGAAGACACGCAAAAGGTATGGCATTCACCAAAGGATAAGAAAAGGCTTACCATTGACGAATCGGCTCTCGAGCCCGACAACTCGTCTGTTTCCGTTGATATGACAGCCTACGACGATGCACTAAGAGAAAAAGAACGCAGAAAGAATATCGAAAACACAGAATCGGCTGACGAGCCCTTTAATCCCGACGTTCCTCTTGACGAGCTTGCACAAGACGTTAACTCAACCAAAAAAGAGTCCATATTTCCCTTTAGAAAACCTAAAAAGGCTACCCTCGATAATGCCGACCAAAACGGTGAACAGGCTGACGGAAAACAAAAAATCGATCTTAACGATATTTTCCGCGAGGAAGATGAAGCTATCGAAGATGCATCTGACGACGGCAGTGTTCCCGATGCAAAAGAGCTTGAGCTTATGGTTGAGCGTAAGCAGATAAAAGAGGTACCCATAGAAGAACCCAAAGAGGTTCCTCCCGTAAAAGAATATATCTTCCCACCTTACAGCCTTCTCAACTTTGAAACCAACGTTAAGAACGAAGACGTAAGCGAGGAAATGCGTTCAACGGCAATAAAGCTTGTTGAAACCTTGCGCAGCTTTAAGGTTAAAACAAGAATAATCGACGTTTCACGTGGTCCCTCTATTACCCGATATGAGCTTGCCCCCGAGGAAGGCGTAAGAGTACGTGCTATTGAAAATCTTGTTGACGATATATCCCTCAGCCTTGCAACAACAGGTATAAGAATTGCTCCTGTTCCCGGCAAATCGGCTATAGGCGTTGAAGTTCCCAATAAAAACGTATCTATTGTTTATCTTAAAGAGCTTCTTGACAATCAGCAGTTCAGAAATGCAAAAAGCCGTGTTACCGTCGGTCTCGGTATGGACGTTGCGGGTTCTCCCATATATCTTGATATTGCAAAAATGCCCCACTTGCTTATTGCGGGTGCTACGGGTATGGGTAAATCGGTATGCATTAACTCTATGATAGTCAGCCTTCTCTATAAGGCAACTCCCGACGAAGTTAAGCTTATACTTATTGACCCTAAAAAAGTTGAACTCAGTATATACAACGGTCTCCCACACTTGCTCGTTCCCGTTGTAACAGACCCCAAGAAAGCGGCCGGCTCGCTTCACTGGGCAGTTACAGAAATGGACAGACGTTTTGAGCTTATTGAAGAAGTAGGTGTAAGAGACGTTGCAAGTTATAACAGAATAACGGTTGACGACCCCGACAAAGAATTTTTACCTCAAATCGTAATAGTTATCGACGAGTTGGCTGACCTTATGATGACGTCGCCCAAAGACGTTGAAGAATCTATCTGCCGTCTTGCACAGAAAGCAAGAGCCGCAGGTATGCACCTTGTTATCGGTACTCAGAGACCGTCGGTTGACGTTGTTACGGGTCTTATTAAGGCTAACGTTCCCTCACGTATTGCATTTACAATGGCGTCTCAGGTTGACTCGCGTACGATTATTGACGTTGCGGGTGCAGAAAAGCTTATCGGCCGAGGCGATATGCTGTATGCTCCCGTAGGCTTCTCAAAGCCTGCCCGTGTTCAAGGCTCGTTTGTAAGTGAATCGGAAATAGAAAAGATTATTGACTTTATAAAGACCAACAGCGGCGTAAGCTCTTACGATGCAAGTGTTATTGAAAGCATTGAAAAAGAGGCTGCAAGATGCGGAGACGGAAAGAACGGTAACTCGGGCGATGAAGGCGGCGACGAAGACGGCGATCCTTTGTTCAGAGCTGCCGTAGAGCTTGCAATCGAATCGGGCAAGATATCTACGTCCCTTCTTCAAAGAAGACTGTCCGTTGGTTACGGAAGAGCCGCAAAGCTTATCGACAAAATGGAGCAAAAAGGTATTGTCAGCGCTCCCGAAGGTCAAAAACCCCGTTCGGTCCTTATCAGCCGACAGGATTTTATGGAAATGGCGTTTAAGCAGGAAGAGTAACACTCCCTTAAAAATATTCTATTTTTCAATTTACAGAGGAGATTTTTTATGGCAATGCTTATAGCTATAGACGGGCTTGACGGCTCGGGCAAAGAGACACAAAGCAAACAGCTTTATAAATACCTTAAAGAAAAGGGCAAAAAGGTCAGAATGCTTTCATTCCCCACCTATGACGGAAAGGGCTCTGCCTTCGTCGATATGTATCTTAAGGGTGAGCTTGGCAAGAATCCCGAAGACACAAACGCCTATGCTGCATCTGTATTTTTCACAATGGACAGATATTACAGCTTCCGTACCGATTGGTCAAAGGATTACTATGACGACGACACATATATAATAGCCAACAGATATACGTCGGCAAATGCCGTACATCAGCTTTCAAAATTACCTAAGGAACAATGGAACGGCTTTCTCGAATGGCTGTGGGATTTTGAATTCAAAAAAATCGGACTCCCCGCCCCCGACAGAGTTATCTATCTTGAAATGAAGCCTCAGGTATCTATGTCTCTTATCAACAGCCGTTCAGAGCAAACGGGAAGAGTAAAGGATATTCACGAAGCTGACGACAGCCACCTTATCAACAGCTATTCCGCCGCCCTCTATTCAAGCGAAAAGTTGGGCTGGGATATGATACACTGCTGTGACGGTGACGGTAATCTCAGAACTATTCAGGATATTTTTGCCGATATCGTAAAGGCTTTACAAATATAAACACACGGAGAAAATTATGGTATATTTATTTCTTGCAGACGGTTTTGAAGAAATCGAGGCTTTAACCCCTATCGATATGCTTCGCCGAGCTAAAATTGACGTTACTTCCGTATCAATCAACGAAACACGTTTGGTTACGGGAGCACACGGCATTGAAGTTTTTGCCGACAAAACAATAGCCGATATTACACCCAATGATATAGATGCGGTTATTCTCCCCGGCGGACTCCCCGGTGCCGACAATTTAAGATACAATCCCACCGTACAGGCTTTTATAGACGTTGCGGTAAAAGAAGAAAAATTAGTGTGCGCTATATGTGCCGCACCGAGAATCCTCGGCGAAAAAGGTCTTCTCGTCGGCAAGAAAGCTATATGCTACCCCGGTTTTGAACAATACCTTACGGGTGCTGAAATAGTTGATACGGGTTGTGTCCGCGACGGAAATATTATAACCTCAAAGGGTATGGGCAAAGCCGTTGACTTCTCCTGTGCCATAATAGAAGCTTTACTTGATAAACAAACCGCTGAAAAAATAAAAGGCTCAATCTTTGCATAATTATTTTTTAAAAAATGAACAAAGTAAATATAAAAGAACTGAAAACAGAAATAAGAAACACATATAAAGAAAAAAGAAAAAACATTTCTCTTGAAGACAGAAAGCTTATGGATTCAGCCATTTGTAAAAAGTTTCTCTCTTTAAGCTCCTACAGATTTGCAGATACTGTTCTTCTGTATTCACCTTTAAAATATGAGATAGACACACTCGCTATTGCCAACGATGCGCTGTCAAAGGGAAAAAAGGTTGCCTTTCCCCGTTGTATCGAGGATAACCAAATGGTCTATCACTATATATCATCACTTGACGACCTTTCCCCCGGAATGTACGGCATAAGAGAGCCAAACAACAATCTTCCGACCTTTGCTCCGTCTGCCACAGACCGCGTTATCTGCGTTCTCCCCGCCATTGTCTACGATAAATCAGGCTACAGACTCGGATACGGAAAAGGCTATTACGACCGCTTCCTCTCAGACTTTAAAGGCACAAAAGCGGGACTTATCTACAGCGACTATATTTTGGAAAATATTCCTCACGGAAGATTTGACCTAAAATCAGACTTTGTTATTACTGAAAAGGGAGTGATATCCTTTGCAAAAAATTAAAAATACTTTTACGGCACCCTTGCTTGTATTGGTTATATACGTGCTCCTTCTTTCTTCAAGATATCTTGACCTGAATTCAATCCGTTTTAAAGATAACATATATCTAACAATGATTATTTTGCAGCTTTTGATATTCGTTCTCCCCGGTATTTTTTATTGCACACTAAGGGGCACAGACGGTAAAAAATTAAAGCTGAAACCATTGTCTCCCGGAAAAGTATGGTTTGTATTTACCTGCTTCGGTGTATTGGTCTTCGGAAGTACACTTATTAATACCGCAGTATTTCACATATTCGGAAGCGACGCCCAATATTCTCTTTACAATACGTTTACTCCCTCGGGCAACTCTCAGTTAACTAATATAATTTATACTATAATTGCTTTTGCGGCAGTTCCCGCCGTTACCGAAGAATTTATCTTTCGCGGAATCGTTCTATCGGATTATTCAAACTACGGCGTATCTACAGCGATTATTATGTCGGGAGTTATGTTCTCCATGCTCCACTTTAACCTGAATCAGTTTTTAGTATACTTTTTCTGCGGTGTCGTCGCCGCCTACGCCGTTTATATAACACAATCCCTTTGGGCAGCTATATTACTGCACTTTGTAAATAATATCTACGCTATCTTCTTTGAATCGATTTTGTGGGACGTTATTAAGTCTCCGAACAGTTTAATTTTCTTTTTGTTCGTTATTATGACACTTTTTATAGTATTTCTTGTGTTATCATTTAACGGAGCAGAGACGATTCTCTACTACGCAGGTATAAAGGGTGAAAAATCACCGGAAGAAGCAACCAAAAGAGAGGGCGGCGCAAAGCTTATCCTCGAAGCACTCATTTCCCCCAGCTTTTTGGCGTGTGTTTTGCTCTTCCTGATAACAACACTGTTTTTAAATAAGATATAAATTCGATAATAGTAATCATAAAGGAAAAATATTATGAACGAAAACAATATCAAAAAACCGTCCGATAATAACGCAAATAATAATTCGGATAACGTTAAAGTTTATAACGAAATGGAGATATTTGACTTTGACGCTCACCGCAAGGCTAAGCTCGAAGCTCAAAAAACTCAAAAACCGCAGACTGTTTCTTCCGTTTCCTCTGCTCCGAAGAACGCTCCACAGCAACCACCCCGTCCCCAGCAAAGAGCTCCTCAGCAGATGAATACAGTCAACAAACAGACTCCTCCCCCCGTTCGTTCCGCAAATGCTCAAAAGCCTGCTCAACAGCCTCAGAGCAATTTGTCGCCCAACGTTACGGACATTAAACCCGACAAGGTAGTTTTTGACGCATCCTTGAGAAGACCTACGGGTAAGAAAAACAATTCACGTAAGGTAATTAAACAAAAGCCCATAAGACCGCAGGAAGAAAAAACAAGGGGCTCACACCCTCTTGCCGTTCTTTCAAAAGCACTTATTTATATTGCTGTTGTTTTGCTTATCTCAGGTATTGCATCGTATTTTATTATAACCGTTGCAAACGACGTATTTGCTTTTGTAAAGGCTGATGCACAAGTCGAGGTAGTTATACCCGAATACGCAACTCTTGACCAAATTGCAGACGAGCTTCACGAAAAACAGGTTATCAGATATCCCAAGATGTTCGTGCTTTATACTATCGTAAGAGGCAGAGATGATGCCAATTATAAAGCAGGTGTATATACAGTATCGCCTCAGCAGAATTTCGACCAGCTTTACTATACCTTCGTTGAAAGAAAAGTAACCACTATGACTGAAATATCGGTTACTATCCCCGAGGGCTACACCATTGACGATATGATAAAGCTCTTTGTTGAAGATAAAGGTATGGGTACAAGAGAAGGCTTTATCGACGCTATTCAGAACGGAGTTTACGACTATTGGTTTATTAAGGAGCTTAAGGTTGTTAACCCCAACAGAAAATACAGACTTGAAGGCTACCTCTACCCCGACACATACTATTTCTATAAAGAATGGCCCGAAGAAAAGATTATCGACAAAATGCTGGCAAACTTCTACTCCAAGTTTGATATCAAATATAAACAGGAATGTGAAAAAGCCGGTATGAGCGTTGACGACGTTGTAAATCTTGCTTCTATTATCCAAATGGAAGCCCGTGCAACATCTGACTTTACTGCAGTTTCTTCAGTATTCCACAACCGTTTGAACAGCAGTTACTACGGCAAGAGACTTGAAAGCTGTGCTACCGTTCAATACGTATTACCCGAACGTAAGGAAAGACTGTCTAACGAGGATACCAAGATAGACAGCGCTTATAACACCTACCAAAACGGCGGTCTCCCCCCCGGTCCTATAAGCAATCCTACCTTGAAAGCAATCAGAGCTGCCCTTTACCCCGACCAATCACAGTATTATTTCTTCCAGAACGATATCAACGGCGATTTGTTGTTTGCCAAGACCTTGGCTGAGCATAACGCTAACAGAGCTATTGTTGACAAACAGTACGCAGATGCCGGAAGAAGCTAAAAAAAACAAAAACTATTTATCCCCGCGTTTATTCTTCGCGGGGATATAATTTAAGGTGAATTTATTATATGAGTATTGAACTTTTGTCCCCTGCGGGAGATATGGAAAAATTAAAAAGCGCTTTACTTTACGGCGCCGATGCAGTTTATATGGCGGGTAACGTCTTCGGTATGCGCGCGGCGGCTACCAATTTCAGTGTCGAGCAGATTTATGAAGCCGTAAAATATGCACATTCTCTCGGCAAAAAGGTATATCTTACAGTAAATACTATGCCCCATTGGTATGAATACGAAGCCTTGGAAAAATATTTGAACGATATAAAAGACGCTGATATTGACGCGCTTATTATATCGGATATCGGCGTATTTGAAACGGTTAAAAGAATATTGCCCAATATGGAAATACATATTTCCACTCAGGCAAACTCGGTTAGCCACGCCGCCTGTAACGCTTGGCACAGAATGGGAGCTAAACGTATAGTTCTTGCAAGAGAATTGAATTTTGATGAAATAAGGGCTATCAGAAGTAAAATATCCCCCGAGCTTGAGCTTGAATGTTTTATTCACGGCTCTATGTGTATATCCTATAGCGGCAGATGTCTTATTTCGGGTAATCTTAATGCCCGTGATGCAAACAGAGGCGCCTGCTCACAGCCTTGCCGTTGGAACTACAAAATGTATGAAATTGAAGAAGAAAAACGCCCCGACGAAAGAATGCCCGTTATCGAAACTAACGAGGGAACGTTTATTATGGCTTCTAAGGATATGTGTATGATTGAACATATCCCCGACCTTATGGAATGCGGTATAAACTGCTTTAAAATTGAAGGCAGAATGAGAAGTGCATATTATACGGCTTGTGTTACCAACGCCTACAGAATGGCTATGGACAGCTATATGAAAGATAAAGATAACTACACCTATAATCCCCTCTGGAAAAGAGAGCTTGAATCGGTTAGCCATAGGGATTATTCCACAGGCTTTTTCTACGACAAGGTTAACGAAGAAGCAAATATCAGTACAGGTAACAAAAACGTATGTGAGCAGTCCTATTACGCTATAGCCGAGGGCTATGATGCAGATACGGGTCTTGCATATTTCAGACAGAGAAATAAATTTAAGGTGGGCGATAAAGCAGAGCTTCTTTCACCCGGTACGGTAGGAAGAGGTTTTACTGTAAACGAAATATTTGACGAAAAAATGAATCTTCTCGAATCAGCCCCCCACCCCGGAATGTACGTCTATGTGAAAACTCCATTTGAAGTAAAGCCCGGCGACATTTTGCGTAGTTCCTTTGAGTAAAAACCTACTTTCTTTAAGGAAGAAAGTAGGCAAAGAACCTTTTATTACTTTGGTCTGTGCCTCTTATTTTTGTCAGTACAAACCTACTTTTTCCGCTTTCTTTCGCAGAAAGCTTGGCAAAGAACTTGAGCCTTCTTGGTTTGTACGAACAATTTATATTAAATTTACAGCGGAGGGGAATCCCCTCCGCTTTTTAAAGTTTTTGGGGGTCAAGGGGCGTTTTTTCAAAAACGCTCCCTTGTGGATTTTAAAGTAACGCTCTCTATACATAAACAAAAAACCTTTTCCGCTTTACAGGCACGGAAAAGGATTTTTTATATTATCACAAATACTGCTTCATAGTAGCTTTACAAGCATCTATTGCGGCGTTTGCTTTTTCGGCGGTAGTGCCGTTTACAAGATAGTAAAGCTTAAGCTTAGGCTCTGTTCCCGACGGTCTTACTACCACAACGTCGCCGTTTGAGTTCTCATAGTAAAGCACGTTAGACGAAGGAAGTCCCGTAGGCTCTGTCTTGCCCGATTCTACGTCGGTTATGGTTCCCGCCTTATAGTCACGGACAGATACAACCTTGAGTCCACCTAAAGCTTCAAGAGGATTCTTTCTGAGGTTTTCCATAAAGGCGTCCATCTTAGCCTTACCGTCAAGTCCTTCCATATATATGCTCTGTACGCCCTCGAAATAGTAGCCGTATTTCTCATAGAGAGATATTAACGCATCATAGAGTGTCATACCCTTCTGCATATAATACGCTGCCATTTCGCATATAAGCATAGTCGCAACAACGGCGTCCTTATCTCTTGCATAGGTTCCTTTAAGATATCCGTAGCTTTCTTCAAAGCCCAGCAAAAAGTCACCGTAGCCCTTCGCTTCGTAGTTCTTAATAACCTCACCGATAAACTTAAATCCGGTAAGAACGTTGTGAAGAGTAACACCGTTTTCTTTGCAGATTTTTGTAGCAAGTTCGGTTGACACGATTGTCTTTACTGCGTAGGGGTGTTTCAATTCCATTCCCTTTTCTTTGTACGCTGTAATAATGTAATCAAGAAGCAATGAACCAACCTGATTGCCTGTCAACGTCTTAAATTCGCCCTCTTTATTACGTGCCATAATACCCACCCTGTCGGCATCGGGGTCCGTAGCAATTATAAGGTCGCTCTTAACGTCTTCCGCAAGCTTTATACCCTCTTCAAACACCTCGGGAAACTCGGGGTTAGGATTGGGAGTACCGGGGAAATCGCCGTTAGGCTCCATCTGGCTGTCAACCGTATAAAGATGACGAAGTCCGCATTCTTTCATTATTTCGGGAACAAGTACACGACCCGTTCCGTGCAAGGGGGTATATACAATCTTCAACGTATCTGCAACTTTATCAAAGAGTTCGGGATTAATAGCCTGTTTTTTTACGTTTTCAAGATATTTTTCATCAATCTCTCTGCCGATAACAACTATCTTACCCTCGGCAACCGCTGAATCAAAATCAATTCTCTTTACGTCGTCAAAAATATCGGTACGCTTCATATAGTCGGCAACGGTATTCGCCTCTTCGGAAGCTAACTGTGCACCGTCCTCCCAATATGCCTTATAGCCGTTATACTTTGCGGGGTTATGAGAAGCAGTTATATTTATTCCGGCAATACAGTTAAGCTCTCTTAATGCAAAGGATAATACGGGAGTAGGTCTAAGAGACTCAAAAATATAAGCCTTTACGCCGTTTGCCGCCAAAACCTCTGCCGATACTTTTGCAAATCTTTCGGAGTTGTTTCTGCAGTCATAAGCAATAGCCACGCCTCTTTCATTTTTTCCGATACTGTTTATAAGATTCGCAATTCCCTGAGTCGCTCTGCCAACGGTATATACGTTCATAGCGTTCGTTCCCGCTGTCATAACTCCTCTGAGTCCAGCTGTACCAAAAGTTATATCAGATGAAAACCACATTTTTATTTCATCATCATTACCTTCCATTTTTATCAAAGCTTCTTTAACGTCGCTTTCAAGAGACTTATTCTCTTTCCATCTTTTGTATTCGCACAAATAGTCAGCCATATTTATCCTCCACGCTTACTTCTTGTTGTCTTAATTTGTGTGTAAATTCCTATTATTTCAAACCGTGAAATCTCAAGCTCAAGCCAGAATAAGAATTTCTTTAAATCTCCGTTTCCCTTGAATATAACGTCGAAATAATATTCCTTTTCCGAATAGTATATGGGAAACGAGTCAACTTTATGCAAGGAAAAACCAAAGAATGATGCCGCCTGTAACACTTCCTGTAACCGTATTTTTTCACCGAAGTTAAAGCCGAATTCAACATATTCGCCTTCGGATATACCGCTTTTACACTCTATCTTTGCAATATCACGCTTAAGCAGTGCAAATCCGGTAGTCTTGCCGTTTGCACTTTCAACGTTACAGGTAAGAACAATTTTTAAACCGTACTTGCGAATCATATTGCAAAAGCTTGTCATTCTGCCGTCGTCTGAGTTTTCAATGGGGAGAATACAATAGGGATTTCTGCTATAATATACGTCTTCACATACGTCTGAAAAAGTCTCTCCGTATGCAACTCTCGGTTCCTTCAACAATTTTGAAAAGTTGTTATATGCAATATCGGCAAGTGGGTTTTTTAAATATGATACAGTATCGACCGTAAACGTAATATCCTTCTCTTCTTCAACCAAAACCTCTTCATCCTTGGGATAGAAGTTGTCAATGCAGTTTAGCTTGTCAAATACATTCAGACTCTCACGTACTGACGATAAGTATTTCTTGTTTTCGGGCAGACAGGGGGTATGTCTCTCTTTTCCCCCAAACTCTTTCTCGTAAAGCTGTCTCGACTCATCTCTTGAAAGACCGATTATCAT
>JAFQOB010000291.1 GCA_017395725.1 Clostridia bacterium | reverse complement strand
TGCAGTTCCAAGCCCAGAAGGGTGCGCCTCTGTACTCACAGGTAGGATTTTTGAATAACTCGGTATCAAGTTTTTTGCTTTGGTTTTTAGTGTAAAGCATAGTTAACTCCTTGTAGAAATTATCTGATACGTAATTTTATCATAAAAAATGTTTAGCTGTCAACAAAAATATGACATACCTATAGTAATGATAACATTGTATAAGCGAATAATCAAGGACTGAATTTGACTGAAAAAGTGTCTTTATTTGCACAAACAATATCTCTATAGCGTAGGGGGACGCCGAGCCCTACAATTACATCTTAAGGTTTGCTAACAATCCATTTATGATTATCCTGAGCGAAGGCGGTATTAACCGCCGAAGTCGAAGGAGCCCATTACCTCTATGCCCAAACTACAGACAAGCAGAAACATTGCTAAACCTCCATCTGAGGAGGGAGGTGGCATTTTGACGTAGCGTAAGCGAAGACAAAATGACGGAGGGAGAGAAAAACAATAAGTTTTGCTATCAAAAACACAAGGCAGAAACGAACATAGGCTCCCTTGTGTAAAGGGAGCTCCGACGAAGTCGGTGAGGGATTGTATAAGAAATAGTGAAATTTAGTATAGACAACCCCTCCGTCATTTTCTTACGAAAATGCCACCTCCCCTTACACAGTGGAGGCTGTGTTAGTTTGTGCGTACCCAATACCGTGCCGCCACTCCGTTACCCACCGGAGAAACTACAATATTTAATCTAAACACAAAAAGCTCCCAAGAGATTTCTCTCTCGGGAGTTTTTTTGTGTGTTGCTTACTTAGAATTCATCTTCATCTGTTTTGTAGTCAGAATTAGTTATTATTTCATGAACTTCAAAAGCAATAACTTCAACAATAGGTTTTTCAAAAATTTTCCTCTTCATAAATAATCTCACCTTCTTCTAAAGTGTAATAATTACTTTTTATTAATTAATGTAATTTACTATCCTTGTGCTGTTCTGTCCGCTTTAACTGATTCACCATAATTCATAATAGCATTACAGAGGTTAGCCAAAGATACTCTAGCTTCCGTAGGTTCACTATCAGCTTTTTCAACCTGTTGTTCGCAGTAATTTTCAACTTTGTCAAGAAGTGTATTACTTATTACCTCTTCTCCACGATATACAGCAAATCTGTAATTATCCTTCAACTGGAATGCTTTTAATGGGAATGTTACCCAGAAACCGCCTGTTGAATCAGTTGCGGGTACAGTTGGAACTATTATTTCCGTAGGATTACCGCTATCATCAAGTATAGGAGTTCCATTTACATCTGTCATTGTGAACTTAACAGTTAAATCAGAGAAATTAGTTAATGTGCTTCCTTCAACAGGAATAAATCTATATTCAGCTTTGATTGTATCACCCAAAGAAAGCTGAATACCTTTTATTTTAACTTCGGGATTTTCATGTACCTCGAGTTCTTTTTGTCTATCATCTGACAATGTTGGAGTAGCACTTGCCCATGTTTCGATAAATCCTTCGGGAAGGGCTGCTTTTTCTGTTGCTAACATCTCATATGTATAGTTAGAGTCTTTCAATGCTTTATCTTTCTGTACTGCATCACCGTAGAGCAACAAATCAGCAATCAAGGTTTTTAGCGAATCTCTTGTAGAGGCTTTGGTAGCCTGGTTGTAAGCATATCTCCAAACACCGTATTCAGTAATTTGGCTTGTATATTCAACGCCGTCTCTTTTCGCTTTTACCATAAGGTCCATCGTCTGATCCATCAAGTAGGGCTTCATACCGTCGAAGATATATTCGTACTTGTCAGCACCAGAAAGCTCTTTACGTGTAATATCCGTTTCTACACCGTTAAGTACAACTACAAGGTGAGGATCTGTATAGTAATCAAGCAATTTGCTCTTAATTGTCATATACATTGAAACAGATTCGCCGAGGGAAAGACCTGCACCATTTACTCTAAGACCATGTGCTACAGTTAGTTCTGCAGAAGTTGCATTTCCTGCTTTTACAGTCATTTTTGTTGTTGTAAATTCTAATGGATTAACAGGAACGTCTGTAAATTCTACTGATGTAGCAGTATCAGTAAACTTAAATGCATTAATCGTCTTTGCTGCTTCGCCGGATGCCCAATCATCATATTCGCAAAGTGTAGCTACTGTGCCGATGAAGCTGTTGGTAGGTACACTATCTGCACTCGTACCGTTGTGAGCTGTAATACTGTTTGCATAAGTGATTTCCAAATCATCAGCATCTTCTAAAACTGCTCCGGGATATACATCTTTATCCTTTAGCGTTACTGCAATTGTACTTGCATCGTAGAGAGAAGGATATACCACGCTGAATCCACGTTCAGAAGAGTAACCCAATACAGGAGCTGTATCGTCCGATGCTACAAGACCTGTGAAGTTTGTATAATCCTCATCGAGATCTGTTACGAGAGATAAGTCGAGAATATCTCTTGCGCCCTCCTTAGGTTCAACCTGGAGAGAATCACTCCAGTCAGATGAGTAAATATATTTTACTTTCTGAATGTCGAATGCATTACCTACAAATTTGAGGTAGGAATCGCCATGTGCACCCAACTGACCAGTTGTAAATATACCTCCGCTAGTTGTATTGTTAGCAAATTTACCACCGGAAATTTCAAGATAAGCATTGCCGCCAACAAGGTTATATCCTACGTCACCGGTAATTCTTATTTTAGGCGTAACATTAGAGTCGTATTTGCCGGTTCCGCCGTTGTAGAAGTTAAAGTCGAACGTACCATTTGACACATAGGTTTTTAAATCACCGGTAATTGATGAATAGTAATAGTCTCTTCCGAGAGCAGAGAAATTCTGTGTATATTTACCTGTTCCACCAATTTTAATTGTCAAGTTTCCGTCCACATTGCTCTTTATACCTGATATAGCAATATGAGAGTCAATCATATTAGACGTGTTAGATATATATTCAACGTTACCGGTTTGTCTGATTCCGCCGTAAATTTTTGTGTTTGTATCTTTGGTAGTTGTGATGTCATTTGTGCCGTAACAACCTGCTGTTACAATAGCCTCAAATGATGATGCAACATTATCGCCTTGACCCCAATTAATATTTGTATCGGATAAAAGCTCTAACTTAGAATTACCTTCCATTTTACCGGGACCATAACATCCACCAATTACACGTCTCGTTACATATGTTTGCGTATTATTATACGTGTTCTTACCATCGACCTTTCCGGAATATCCTGTGGTCCTTGTGTAAACGTCAAGACCGTCAAATTTAATACTTGAATCTCCATCCATTAAACTATCTGCAGTAGTGAATAAACATCCACCTACAAGTTCTACCGAACCACTAAGGTCATATGCTCCGGTTTGGTGGAAATCTATCTGTGCACTTGCACCTATAATTTCAAGAGATGCATTACCTGTAAGTGTACCTGAACCGTAAGCACCGCCTGCAATAATGAATTGTCTACTCTTGGTGCCACTATCAAAAACAATAGTCGTATTCTTATGATCAAATTTCACAGAAGAGTCACCAATCAATTCGGCACCATTATTGAGATATGCACCTGCAATTCGTTGTACACATATAGTTTTCGAAGTTGTTATTTTAACTTCGGAATCTGCATACTGATATCCACCGTTACCAAGAGCTGCCGAACCATACAAATAGCTCCTATACAGTCTTGCACCTGTATTTTCGATGGAGGTTTTGTATTCTGTATTCTTATCACCTTGAATAATATAACCTTGTTTTATCCATTCGGTATCAAAACTCAAGTATGATCCGCCATATATTGATCCGTTTTGGTGATAAACGTTGGTACCCAACGCAACGGAAGAGTTGGCACGATGTCCGTATGCACCTTTTTCACTTTCGTCAGTGGGGAGCGGATAATGTGTTTCAACTTTGTCTGTAGTATCGGGATTGTCTGCAATAAGGAAAGCTTCGGACAAGGTGGAGCCGCCATATACACTATTTCTCAAACTAGTAACTTCACTGCCATGTTCAGAAGTTGACGAAACCTTAGAATCACCGGTTTGTACTGTACGAGGATGACGCATCTGAGATCCACCATATACAACTTTATATACTATACCGCCCTTCAAAGCTACTTCACTCAAGCCTGTATGAGATGTTCCTTGAGCGTTAAGAATTGAACCACCGTATGGTGTACAGTTAAAAGAATTAGCCTCCGTTTTGTCCGGACTATCAAGTTCAACCGTCGAGTTACCGCTGTGAGTCGAATTAGCTATATAGCAAATCGAACCGCCAACTATTTCTCCGGTATAATCTTTGGATGCTGATTTAATAGTAACGACAGTGTCACCAGAGTGCACAGCACCTGCGTGATTGAGATAAGAACCACCAATTGTTCTCTTAGTAGAATTGTAACCGGTAAGCGTAATATCAACACTACCGCTGTGTGTACTTGCCGAATCAATAGAAGAACCACCACTAAGCAATGCCCAAGAACCATTAGCTTTAATTCCAAGTGAATCGTTTTTGGTTCTGTGTGTCAAACTTACGTTCGTGAGTGTAATATGAGTTATACCGCTATGATCTGAACCGGTAGAGTTAGAATTCATCTTTGAACCGCCGTAGATACCCAAAGAGTCTTTATCTGTTGTTCCGGTGATGTTGCTTATTTTGAGAGTAGTTTCAGCAGCGTGTATATCACCGGGATGGCGCATATCCGAACCACCGGCTATACTTACCCACTGAGAATTGGGTTCCTCTACTGTGTAATTATAAATATTGCCTGTAATTTCAAGTTCTGTTGCACCGTTAAACTCGTTGTGCTTTGTGCTTCCTGATTTATAAGACCAAGGAGCATAAAATCCACCGTAGATATTTTGGAACTTACCTGCAGAAATAGTTGTCTTTACGTTTGTTGTTGCAGTTCCTTCTGCATTAAAACGGTGTCCACTGAGAGTGCCGATTTGTACGTTGGCAGAATCAACAGTAAGTGTGTACTGCTTGCCTTCATCAATTGTACCGCTTCCTACAAAGCCGGCAGTCATTATACCAACCTTAGCATTGTCGGTTACTGTACCGATACCACCGATTTGGTTAGTATTGGAGTACCAAGAACCTACAGATGCTTCGGTTACATCAGCATAACCACCAATAGTAAGAGTTATATCACCTGTTACAGGGTTAGTATCTTTATCACCGTTGTGAGCACCACCCATAACATAGTACGATTTAGCATTACCCTTAACAACAACGTTAGGATTATCTATTCCAACACCGGACTTATAATAGTTACCACTAATAGTGTGATATGAACCGGTATATACTGCTACGCGACCTGCTACGTGGGGATTATATTTGTTTGTATATTTTTGAAGTACCTCAGTCTTAACTTCACTTTCGCCTTCACCTTCAGTAACAGTTACTACTTTATAAGCATTTTCATCAGGATATACGCCAACATAACCGTAATTAGGAGTTTCCGCTTCAGGTGTCTGGTTTTCAGCAAGACCGAAAGTACCCAAACCTTCAGCAAACATTAAGCATCCACCGGAACTGTAACTCTGCATTCCTGTGCCAGCTTTAAATTCTTCAACATCAGCGGGAGTTACTCCGTGTTTATACTGTGT
>JAFQOB010000290.1 GCA_017395725.1 Clostridia bacterium | reverse complement strand
TCCCTCTTCTGTGTCATTTTTTATACTTAACGCAATTTTTTTCATATCACTAAACTCCGATATGTTATTTATTTAGTCTGAACAAAGCTAAAAACTCTTTATTTCCGTCACCGCCCCGAATGGGAGAGTCAATTATTTTTATACATTCAAGACCGTAAATCAAGGCGTTTTCTTTAATACTTTCGCAGACTGTTTTATGTATCTTTTCGTTCTTTACAATACCGTTTTTTCCTATATTGGACTTACCCGCTTCAAATTGGGGTTTTATCAAGGAAATAAACAAACCGCCACTTTTCAGTACAGAAGAAACCGCCGAATATAGAAGCGTTTGCGAAATGAACGATACATCCATAACAGCCAAATCCACTTCTGTTCCTATATCATCTAACGAAAGCTGTCTTGCATTAAATTCCTCCATACAGATTACTCTATCATCTTCGCGGAGTTTGGTATGAAGCTGATTTTTACCCGAATCAACCGCAAAGACCTTTAATGCTCCTCTTTGCAAAAGACAGTCCGTAAAACCGCCTGTAGAAGAACCGATATCAACACATACCATATTCTTTACGTCAATATCGAAGAAGTCGAGAGCTCCTTCAAGCTTGAAACCGCCTCTGCTTACGTAGGGACAGGCATTTCCGACAATTTCAATTTTTTCCGAGCCTTCAACAGAAAAAGCGGGTTTGTCAATAATTTTCCCGTCAACAGAAACATAGCCCCCCTTTATATTGTCGGTAGCTTTCTTTCGGCTTTCAAAAAAATTATTCTCAGTCAAATATACATCAAGACGCATATCTTTTAGTTCTTTCTTTCAAGTAAGTAAAGAGCAAGTTCTTTTAATACTTCCGCAGCTTCACCTTGACCGATAACAGAACAAGCGTTATCCGTAAGCTTTTTTGCATACTCCTTCGCTTCTTCAAGGGTTATAAAATCCATATAGGTTGTCTTGTTATTTTCAGCATCACTGCCTATAGGCTTACCTAAAGTAGCCTCGTCACTGGTTACGTCAAGAATATCGTCAACCACCTGAAAAGCAAGTCCTATATTGTGTCCGTAGGTTTTAGCACTTTCAATATATTTTTCTCCGGTTGCGGAAGTGCAACAACCGAGAACACAAGCCGCCCGAATAAGCGCACTTGTCTTCAAATCGTGAACGTGATGAAGTTCTTCTTTATTGAGCTTTCTTGTTTCACCCTCAAGGTCAAGAACCTGACCTCCCACCATTCCGCAGGGACCTGCATACTTAGCAAGATATGAAACAGCTTTTGCAGCAAGGACAGGGTCAACAAATTTATTGGAGGCTGTTATTTCAAAAGCATAAGTCAGTAAAGCATCACCTGCCAACAATGCCTGAGCCTCTCCGTAAACAATATGGTTTGACGGCTTTCCCCTTCTCATATCATCATCATCCATGCAAGGAAGGTCGTCGTGAATAAGGGAATATGCGTGTATCATTTCAAGAGCACAGGCAAAAGGGATAGCACCCTCAACAGTGCCGCCCGAAAGACGTGCAAACATAAGAGTCAAAAAAGCTCTTATTCTTTTTCCACCCGCCATTGTCGTATATTTCATAGCTTCAAACAACTTGGGAAACATTTCGTCTTTTGTCTCAAGATACTTTTCAAGAGCTTCATCTATAAGCAAAAGGTCTGATTTTAGTAATTCCTTGAAACTCATTCCTTGCCTCCGACAAAATCACTTTCAACCATTTCACCCGAATCGGTTTTGGACAGGATTTTAATTCTCTGCTCAACGTTGTCAAGCTGAACGTTACACATCTTAACCAATCTTACTCCCTCTTCAAAATATTCAAGGGATTTATCAAGGGGAGCAGACCCGCTTTCAAGCATTCTTACAATTTCTTCAAGTCTGGCTAAAGCCTGTTCAAAAGTAATATTGTTATCCATTCTTAATCTTTCCTTTCACCTCAGCAGACACGCTTCCGTCTACTGTCTTAAAGTTTAGTCTGTCGCCCACTTCAACCTGGTCAACACTCTTTATAAGCTGTCCGCCGTCGGAAAATACAGCCGAATAACCTCGCGAAATAACCGACATAGGATTCAGAGCCTCAAGCTTTGACGTATATCTTGCAAACACTTCTTTTTTCAGACTCAAGGAATACTTCATACCGTTTTCCATTCTGGCATCAAGATTCATAATCTGAAAACGTCTGTCGTCTACGATATAGTCAGGGGTATTCAAAACACGCTTTCCCGCAAGCTCGTTAAGCTTCTGTCTGTTATTTTTTATGTTATGCATAATCAGCATGTCCATTCTGCCGATTATGTTTAATATCTTCTGCTTAAGCTCCATCGTTTCGGGAACTGCAAGTTCTGCGGCAGCCGACGGTGTGGGTGCACGTCTGTCAGCAACAAAGTCGCATATCGTAAAGTCTGTCTCATGCCCCACAGCTGATATTACGGGAATTTTAGATGCAAATAACTCCCGCGCCAAGCCTTCGTCATTAAATGCCCACAAATCTTCAATAGAACCGCCACCTCTGCCGATTATAATAACGTCGACGTTATTTGCAGAGTTAAAGTATCTCATTCCTTCTATAAGCTGAGCAGGCGCTCCGTCTCCCTGAACAAGAGCAGGATACAATACGCCCTCAGCATAAGGAAACCGTCTGCCGAGAATGTTTATAATATCCCTTATGGCTGCTCCGGTAGGAGAAGTAATAATTCCCACTCTCTTCGGAATTTTGGGAAGCGGCTTTTTGTATATGGGATTAAACAGTCCCTCTTTTTCAAGCTTGGCCTTAAGCTGTTCGTATGCAATATAAAGAGCGCCTATACCGTCGGGCTCCATATTATCTGCATAAAGCTGATACTGACCGTCTCTTGGGTATGCGGATACCTTTCCGTGAAGAATAATCTTCATACCGTTTTCGGGAACAAACTTCAGCTTTTCGGCAAAGCCCTTAAACATAATGCACCGTATAAGACTGTTTTCATCTTTTAAGGTAAAGTAAAAATGTCCCGTCTTATAGTGATTCGTAAAGTTTGAAATTTCACCCTTTACAAACAAACTGCGAAGCACCGGCTGTCCTTCGATTACAGCCTTTATATATTCATTTAATTGGGAAACGGTGATTACCCGTCTTGTTTCTTCTGCCACCATATTCCCTCGCTTTCATTTTTATTTGCCTATGTAATAAGCATCTCTTGCAAGTAATGCTATACCTGCCGCATTATCTGCCGAAAAAGCTCTCTCGGCAAAAAATGAATCGTTATATTTAGATAAAACCTTTTTAATTTCTCCGTTACTCATAACTCCACCCGCAAAAATTATGGGAAGATTATATTCAGTTCTCAAATTTTCCGTAAGCTTATCTAAAGTTATTTCAACGTATTTTAAAGCATAAAGAGCTATATCCTCATTTGATACTCCCATCTCTTTAAATCTCATAACTTTATTCTCAAGCCCGGACAGATTGCAATTTAATCCCTTAACGCATATTTTAGGTTTCTCGGGTAATTTCCCATTTAAAGCTAATTGCTCTAAAGCAGGTCCGCAAGGAAATTTTAATCCTAACAATACCCCTGTTCTGTCAATGGCTTGTCCTGCATTAAGGTCAAGTGTTCCACCGATATTTTCAATCTTGAGCTTTCCGTCGGTTCCGTCACATAAAAGTATTTCAGTTGTGCCCCCCGATACGTGAAAAGCGTTAAACTTCTTTGTCAGTAAATCCATACGGTCCGCAGAATATGCCGCCGCACATACGTGTCCGTTTTGGTGGGAAAACTTATACACCGGCACACCGATTATGCTGCCGAGTGAGTCGGCAAAGCTCTCCCCTGCCTTAAAGCAAGGCATATATGAGCCCTCAATATCGCGTGGCTTTGATGAAACACCGATTGCTATAACATCTTGCTTACCGATTCTCTCTGCAACGATTGGAAGATTGTTTATATGAGCGAAAACAGCGTCACTTTGTCTGAGCCCTCTTTCGCCCTCTTTAACTTCAAGTAATATTTTCTCGTTCAACAGTATACCCTTTGAATCACATACCGCCATTGACGTCGTATAATTACTTGTGTCTATGCCGAGAAAAACACCCATTATTTTTTAAGTCCTT
>JAFQOB010000289.1 GCA_017395725.1 Clostridia bacterium | reverse complement strand
TTGCGGAATCTGTAAGCGATATATTACAGGTAGCGTATTTTAAAATTACAAATGGTAAAAGACTTTTTAAAATTGCCCCTGTTCATCACCATTTTGAAAAATGCGGGTGGAGTGAATCAAAGGTAGTATCTGTTTTTACACTTACTAACACACTATTTTGCCTTATTGCTTTATTAGGTCTTATGTTATGAAAAATATACTTATTTCTTATGGAAAAAACAAAGAAAAATTAAGTACAGTTATAAATGATGATGTTGCTATGATAAAGAAGGGGAGCATTGATTATCTGCTGTTATTAAGTATCGTCATTCTTGTAGCATTGGGTACGATGATGGTATATAGCGCAGGATACCCATACGCTTTGTCTCATTACGGAGATGGCTTATACTACGTTAAAAGACAAGTAATATTTCTTATTATAGGCGCCATAAGCATGCTGTTTTTAAGCAACATACCAATTCAGTTATATAAACGTATTTCGCCGTATTTTTACGGAATTTGCGCCATATTGCTTGTCATAGTTCTATTCGGTGGTTTTTCTGAAGGTGTAGCAAAAAGATGGCTCGGTATACCCGGCACTCCCTTATCATTTCAACCTTCGGAGTTGATGAAGCTTGGCATTATACTTATACTTGCATGGTATGCTGACAAAAATAAAGAAAAAAGTATAGGAATAGTAAATGAAATAATAGTTCCCGGTATTTTCTTATTCGGCGCTTGCGTCTTGGTTTTGCTTGAAAAGCATTTGTCAGGTACAGTAATAATTGCTTTAATAGGTTTGCTTGTAATTTTTATAAGCGGGACTGATTTAAAGAAAATGGTTTTATCATACGGGGCAATAGGGATAACCGGCGCGACGGCTTTTTTACTTACAAACAGTTATGCTATGAAGAGAATAGAGTCGTTTTTGAATCCAAATGCAGATTTTTTAAGTGATAAATGGCAAACAACGCAAGGGTTGTATGCTATAGGATCAGGAGGATTCTTTGGTCTTGGGTACATGAACAGTATACAAAAATATAGTTATGTATCAGAGCCGCAGAATGATTTTATATTTACGATTTGGTGTGAAGAAATGGGCTTTGTTGGAGCTATTTTGCTCATGCTTGTTTTTCTTCTTTTGATTTGGCGAGGTTATACGATAGCCTTTTATGCTCAGGATAAATTTTCAATGCTTGTTGCCTTTGGTATAGCGAGTCAAATAGGTATACAGGCTTTACTTAACATGGCAGTAGTAACGGATTTAATCCCAAATACGGGAATATCGCTCCCGTTTTTCTCCTACGGAGGCAGCTCACTTGTTATTTTACTTGCCGAAATGGGAATATTGCTTTCTATATCTCGTAATTCAAGGCAAAGGAACAGGAGGATTATATGAGGGTATTATTGTGTGGCGGAGGAACTGCGGGACACGTTAATCCTGCATTGGCAATAGCGGAAACTATAGAAAGAAACAATCCAGCTTCTGTATTTGCTTACATTGTAAATAAAAACGGTATTGAAAATAGACTTGTACCGTATAAAAAATATGTAATTAATGTACGTGGATTGAAAAAATCTGTGTTTTCAAATATTAAAACTATATGTTTAACTTTAAAAGCTATAAAAGAGTGTAAAGAAATAATAAATAATTTCAAACCCGATATTGTTATCGGTACAGGCGGATATATAACCTTTCCCGTTATTTATGCTGCGCATAGATTACACATTAAAACTGTAATACACGAATCAAATGCTTACCCGGGAAAAACAACAAGAGCATTATCCAAATATGCTGATATAATTTTTTTGAATTTTATAGATAGTAAAAATTATTTTGAAAATAAGAATACTGTTGTATCCGGAACGCCTTTCTTAAAAGGGTTTTTAGCACAAAATGTAACAAAGAAGAGAAGCAGCAATATTAAAACCGTTTTATGCTTTGGCGGCTCTTTGGGAGCAGAAAAAATAAATGAATGTGCCATAGAGCTTGCAAAGAAAATAATGTACAGCAAAGAAAACGTACGACTTATATGGGGATGTGGAACCCGCGAGTATCTTAAGTGCAAGAACAAATTGGAACAATTGGATCTTCTCAACGAAGATAAAATCACTTTATATGATTACATCAATAATATGCCCCAAATACTATGTGAGGCAGACGTTGTAGTATGCAGAGCCGGAGCAATGAGTATTGCGGAAATGGCTTATAATAAAAAGTGTACGGTTTTCATACCATCACCTAATGTAACTGATAATCATCAATATAAAAACGCCAAGGTCTTAGTGGATAATAATTGCGCCTGCTTAGTAGAAGAAAATAACATAAATCATGTTACAAATGTAGTTTTTGACCTTTTAAATGACGAAAATAGAAGAAATGAGCTATCTGAAAATATAGGAAAGTTCTGTAAAAGAGACTCAAACAAAATAATATATAATGAAATTGAAAAACTGATAATAAACAATAAAGCAAGGATCAAATAGTGTCCTTGCTTTATTTATTCAGCTTGTTTTTATAAATGAAGAAATGCTGTCTGCCGTGTTATTCATAATTTCTTTTGCTTTTTTGGATACGTCTTTTTTGTTAGTTATTGCTATTGTAACTGCAGTTGCAACCATAGCTCCCAATGCCATACCCTTTAATAATCCGCTTGTTGAATTTTTCTTATTCATAATATGCTCCTTTTATCTTTGTAAGGTTATTATTAACTTATTAAAGATAAATAATGCAGACTTTACATTTTTTTATAAGTTTATTTTTTGTTGCTGTGTTAATAATATAATTGCAAAAGCGAGGTGATTTATTTGCGAATTATAGCAAAAATCTTGCTTGTGTGTATTATGATTTTTCAATTTTCTTTATCTTCTTTTGCATCAGATATAAAAGGATGGTACTGCAAAAGAACAACTGACCATTCGCAGCCACATTTAGATGGTTATTTATCAGAGTCAGAGAAGTATAGTGATCTTATCTGGATAGATAAATGCAATTCATCATTTGATAATAATGAAAAAATGATTTATTTGACCTTTGATGCAGGATATGAGAATGGTAATATTGAAAAAATTTTGGATATACTCAAGGAAGAAGACGTTAAAGCAACATTTTTTATACTCGAAAATCTTATAAAATCGAACAAGGAGCTTGTTCAAAGAATGATTGACGAGGGACATCTTATAGGTAACCATACCTCTAAGCACCAGGACATGAGCAAGGTGGCAGATATAGAGCTGTTCAGGCGCGAGCTTGAATCACTTGAAGATCTTTTTTACGATAATTTTAATGTTAAAATGTCAAGGTATTACAGACCACCCGAGGGTAAATTTTCGCTTCAAAATTTGGAGTGGGGAAAGACGCTTGGGTATAAAACTGTAATGTGGTCATTTGCATATGCTGATTGGGATAATAACAATCAGATGAGCGAAGAAAAAGCTCTTGATAAAATTATGAAAAATCTTCATAATGGAGAGGTGATGTTGCTTCATCCAACATC
>JAFQOB010000288.1 GCA_017395725.1 Clostridia bacterium | reverse complement strand
TTCTTTTATAGTCCTTGCAAGTTCACTTGACTCAGTACATTCTTTGTCCATATAAAGAAGTTGAAGTGCAAAGTTTTCAAGGTCGTTGTAATCAAGAAGTCCTCTGCTTCTTTTTTCCTCTTTATACATACCGTCAAAAGCGGACAGAAATGCATACATATCTCTGCAAACAACAGAAGTACGTTCAAAATGCTTTTTAACTATATTCTCGGAAAAAGCAAAATAATTGGAAGCAGCCTTATTAAGCTTGTCCCAAAATTCAGCACGAATCGATTTATAAAAATCAGATTCCGGTGTTTGAAATTCACTCTTAACACTGCCAAGCTTTAACTTACTGTTACATTTTAAACAATTGACAAGAGCAGAATAATCGGATTGTTCGAGTGTCAACAGAATTTTATGACAAATTCGTCTATCTTCTTCAAAGGAAGGAAGATAAGATTTCGCGAACTTTTCGTCACACAAAAAATATTCACAAGCTTTGTCCAACTCTTTTGAATAATATTCAAATGTCCTCTTAAGATATTCTGTTATCTTTCTTCCCCATTTAGTTTCAAGAGGGTTAGTTGTGGCACCCGCTTCAAGCTCGTCGGCGCATCTGTTTAAAAGTTCAACACCTATGGGAAAGTTACGCAAATAATTGTAAATCCCTGTAAAAATCATAGGTAGACTGTCATCTTTTTTTGCCTGTAAAAAGTTTTCTGTAAAATCAGCAAAATCGGATATTTTTTCTGAATAGAGTCCACCGTAACAGGAATCTATGAGTTCATTCATAATATTATTGCAAATAAGTGCAGATTCGCTTTCATCAGCTATACGAAGATTTGCGGGCAAATCAAGGTTTTGGAAATTATTCTTCACAAGGTCGGCACAAAAAGAGTGAATCGTACATATTTTAGCCTTACCGAGATTAAGCAACTGATTCGAAAGATGTTTATTGGTTGGATCTTCCTTCAAAGCAGAAAATATGGCTTTTGAAATACGTTCTTTTAACTCCGTAGCCGCCGCCTTGGTAAACGTAACGACAAGTAATTCCGAGACGTCAACAGGAGAATCGGAATCAGTAACAAGGTCAATAATTCTTCGGGTTAATACAGCGGTTTTTCCTGAACCGGCGGCGGCAGAGACAAGCATAGTGTGGCCGCGTAAATTTACAGCCGTACTTTGTGCAGGTGTCAGCTCAAATTTACTGCTCATCATCTTCCTCCTTATCCGACCTTCTGCATATTGCTTTCATTTTGCAATATGCGCAAGGACTCTCATTCTTGTTTTTCATTTCCATAGGCTGTGCTTTTACGCTTCCCGATTTCATATCCATAGCAATTTTATTTAGAATATCGTCAATCTTACGGGAAAGCTCACCAAACTCTTCAACTGTTTTCAGATATTTAGTGTTGCTGAGGTTACCGTTTTTATAAAGCTTTACAGGAATATACTTTTGCTCAAGGTTTTTATCCATAGCCTTGAGTATATCAATGTCATTTACAAGCATACCCACTCTGCCGATACTGCTTTCTGCTATAGTATAAGCGTTTTCGATGTCACCGTCGTTTTCAATAGTAAAATCGGGAGCTTTAGCGGCAAAATACAGTATACCGGCGGGCAAAACTTCACCCTCGCACTTGATTTTTTCTTTAAAATCGCTATTCTTTGTGTTCCAAATAGCAAACAGATACAAAAGCATCTGTAAATTAAGGCCTTTTTCTATATCGTCGGGAGAAAAAGTCTTGGTTCCCGTTTTATAGTCAACGATTCTGATATATACGTCTTTACCCTTTTTGAACGTATCAACTCTGTCAACAATTCCTCGCATAAAGAGTTTTGTGCCGTCTTGGAGCTTTATCTCATAGGGTTCGACCCCGTTTTCATTTTCGTGGGAAATGGGAAGCTCAAAGAATTTGGGAACAAAATCACTTTGACGAAATTCGGCTAAAATATTACGAACAAGCAAAAGGGTTGTTCTTCTAAGTCTCTTTATAAGCTGCATAAGTCTTGGACTGTTTTCCGACATTCCCTGACAAGCACTCTTAACATAGTCGTTAATTATTTCGTCAATAAGCTGTACAATCAAGTCATCATCAATATCAGTATCAATACCGTCATCAGTAGCGATTCTTGCCATAAAACGCTCAAGCACTATATGAACGAAATTACCTATATCGTTGCTTCTGAAAACAGCAGTCTTTTTCTCTTGAAGCTTCAAGATATATTTACAGTGATATTCAAACGAACATTTTACGTAGCTGTCTATTCTTGATTGGCTTGTAGACATATTGCCTTTATATATTTCGTTTGCAATTTCCTTTTCAATATCAGAAACTCCGGCTTCAAGAGGTGTATCAAAAAAGTCTGCCAATTGACCTAACTTTTCGTCTTTTTCGAAATATCTTTGAAGAGCGATACCGACTTCATTGTCTCTATTCAAAGCAAGAAGCTTTAATGCTGTGCTTCTACCCTCAATTTTTTCTTCGTTTGGTACTTCTGAATAGTTTATAATAGGTTTACCGTTTAAAAGGAAGTTAACCCTTGAACCCGCAACAGAAATATTGCCGGAAGTACCTTTTAGGTCAGAACCGCAATAAGTAAGAGTCAACGTCTGCCTTGCAGTTGAAATCGCCTTATAGAACCAATACAATTCATCAGAAGTCAATCTATCGGTTCCGGGGCTTAATTCAACGTCTACAGATTTTAATATACTCTTTTCGTTATCGCTGAAAATGCAATTTTCTTCTGCGGTCTTTGGGAATACCCCTTCGTTTACACCCAACAAATATACGTGCTTAACACTTCCCGTACGAATCATAGAAGCACTGCCAAGCATAATTTGGTCAACACGTGCGGGAATGGTTCCAATGTCAATTTTGCTTAATACAAGGTCAAGAATAGTACCAAAGGTTTGACCGTCAGCCTTCATATCTCCCGCAAATTCAACTATATCATCAAGAGCATGAATTAGCAAATTCCAAAGCTGAACAAGCTCTTTTTCTTCATCAAAATCACCGTTTTGGCGACATTCCATAGCTTTATTTTCAATCTGCTCTTTTATATTCAGTTCGCAAAGAAAATCATACAAAGCTACAGTAATATCTGCAACTGTAGTACCGCCAATCGAATCAAAAAACTTAACAAGCGGGGGAACAATTCTATTTCTGATTTCATTGGCTTTATTCAGAAGTTCTGCTCCGTCTTCGGAAATTTTTTCAACAAACCCGTCGGGGTTCATATTCCAATCAATTCCGTCATACCAACGTCTGCCGTTTATATTCCAGGCAGAAGCATAGTTTTCAAGAATATCACATTCATCAAAGGAAATGCCGACAAGCCCTGTTTTCAAGTATGAAATAACGTCATTAAAACGCCAACCCTTATTTTTTATTGCAAGTGCAGCAATAATAAGCTTAAACAGAGGTTTAGTTGTAATATCAGTTCTGCGAGACATAAAGAAAGGAAGTCCGTTGTTTTCAAGCTCACAGTCAATAATACCCTCATACGAGTTAATATCTCTTGCAATTATAAGAATATCCTTATATCTGACACCGTTACGTATCTTTTTGAGTATATCGCAAACTACAGCCTCGCACTCTTCAAATTTGTCGTGGCATACAATTGTATTAACAGCCGAATCGTCACCTGAGAACTCATTTTCAGAAACGTTATGACGCCAAAGATTTTTTGAAACGTATGCTATAGCTTCACTCTCAAATCCGAGGCTTTTGTCGAGATAAACTTCACTAATTTCTGCATTGTATCTGTCGGCAATCTTTTTAATATTATTATAAGTAATTTCGGTAGTATTAAATATTCCCGAATCATCTTCGGGGTTATAACAAAGCGAAAAATTGACGTTCTCCGCCTGTTCAATAATACGGTTAATAATCTTGTACTGCTGAGGCGTAAAGCTGTCAAATGAATCAATATACACGTTATACGAATCAAAAAAAACATTGGTTTCGAGCGTGTCAGCAAGGCGAGTCAACTCATCTGACGGGTCGTTATACTCTTTTGAAAGAAAAGCCTGAAACGTCGCATAAATAAAACTAATATCATACAACTTATCACTTAAAGATTTATACTTACTCTGTAGCTTGTCTGCAGCATTCTCTAGCATAATGGGCGTAACCGCAAACTGCTTCAGTTCATCAACCGTTGAAAGCATAAGCTCGGCAAAAGACGTATTCTTATCATCAACGTTGTTGTAAACCTTAAGAAAAGCAGATGCTTCCCTGAGTGCGCGCCACATAATAAGCAAACGACTGCCTTCATTAAGGTCGTTAAAGGAAAGTCCGCCAAACACTCTGAACACTTGGTTGGCAAGACGTCTGAAGCTCAAAACCTCAAGGTCAATCGTTGACACGTCGTTTGACATATCGGTAATAGACCTCTCGGCAGAAAGAACGTTTTGCTCGGGAACAATAAGAATAGGTTTTTTGCCATTCTTTAAGTCTTCAATTATTCTATTGTAAACGTAAGTACTTTTTCCGCAAGCGGCGGGACCGTACACAAGTTTTAGCATTATATTTTACCTCACACGGAGTTTTTCGCACAGCTTTTCGTCGGGAGTAACGTAAGCTGTCCAGTTTGTAGAATAAGTTACAAGACCGAGCTTCTATGAATTTATCTTTTTAATATTTTTTACAAGCGTGTAGTCGACAGCAACGTTTTCACCCTCAGACGCCTTGGAATGAGTTGCTGCTATAGTTGCCGCCTGAGTAAAATCAATTTCGGGCGGCTCTTCCCCATTGCATATCATAATACAATGAGAGCCGGGTATATTTTTTACATGGAACCAATAATCAAGCTTAGCGGCAGTTTTAAACGTCAGCATATCGTTTTGAATATTGTTTTTACCGCACAAAACAGTATAACCGTTTTCGGTTTTAAACTCAAAAGGATATGTTTTAAGCGTGTTTTTGTGTTGGGATTTAGACTTAACTCCATACCCCGAATTCTTTAGCTCACACCTGATTTCTTCGAGGTCGTTTTCTCCCTCTGCCCTTGAAAGCGAATCACTAACCGACCTTATATACGAAAGCTCAATTTCGTCATTTTTCAGTTGTTCTGTTAAATATTCAATAGCTTTTTTTGACTTGTTATATTTCTTATAATATCTTTGAGCATTTTGAGAGGGAGACAGCTTGGAATCAAGAACAACCTCTTTTTCCACAGGGGTATCTAAGGAGTAATCCCACAGCTTAACCTTGGTATCTCCTCTTTTGAGCAAATAAATATTGGTTGTAATTATATCCCCAAAGTTTTTGAGCTTTAATCCTTCATTTGCTCTTCTGATTTCCTCTTTGTGTATAGATATTTTTTTAATAATACGATTTTCGTTTGTGGTAAGATATTTAAGTAAATCAGCAGAAATTTGTTTGATATGATTTATGCGTTCCTTTTTTACGTAATATTCATCAATAAGTTTGCTAAAAGAGTCACACTCATTTTTGGTATAGATTCCGCCAAATTGCTTAACGTTCATAAAGCAAAATTCTATAGGCTTTTCATTGGCTTTGAACAGATAAGGAACAAATTTCTTTTCTTTTATTAGTCCAATCACTTCATTAAAATTATTCCATAAATCAATAAAAGAACAATCACCTAAGATTGAATCGGTATCTCCGGTTGTTTTGTAGGCAATTTCCGAAGAAACAAGCAATGATAACCCCATATACGAATCTATTATAAAACGTGAAATGAGTTTATCTTTGTTAGCATTGTCGAACAATAACTCAAACTGCTCTTTTGTGGCTTCAAGAGGAGATAATTTATCTTGTGCAGGTGGGTATTCGTAAGTCATTCCGGGAAGAACCTGTCTTTTACTGCTTGTTGTGAAATCTACGGGTTTAATAGCGCTTATTATTTTCATATTTTCATCGCAGAAGATAATATTACTGTATTTACCCATAATTTCAACAACTAAATAACGAACACAAAGAAACCCCATTTCATCTCTGCATTCCATTTTTATCTGCATAAGTCTTTCAAAACCGTACTGCTCAACAGATACAATTCTTCCGCCTGTCAAATGTTTACGAAGCAACATGCAAAACATAGGCGCAGATGCAGGATTCTCTTTTACAACGTCAGTCAAATTAATTCTTGGGTTATTAGCCCCCGAAGAAATAGATAATCTTAGGTTTTCTCTATCAGCCCGAAGAGTCAAAACTATTTCTTCTTTTTCGGGCTGCTGAATCTTATCAATTCGAGCACCTGTTAATTTTATATTAAGCTCATTAGCCAAAGCGGCAACCATACCTGCATCAAATGCCATAAATAAACTCCTAAAAACAAAACTATAATTATTCTACCATTTTCTAAAAAATAAGTCAACTATTTCGATATTAGTATAAGTAAAAATAATAATGCCCTTACCGAGATTTTTACATTTCGGTAAGGACACTATCTTTTTTGTTCTAATTATGACTAATTAACTATAAGTCAGTTAGAACCCTTAATATCGTTCTCGTACTTTTCGATCATCTTCTTAACCATCTGACCACCTACGGAACCTGCCTGCTTAGAAGTGAGGTCGCCGTTGTAGCCCTGCTTAAGATTTACGCCAACTTCGTTAGCAGCCTCCATCTTAAAACGGTTGAGAGCTTCCTTAGCCTCGGGAACGAGTGTCTTGTTAGATGCCATTTTGTTTTCTCCTTGTTTTTTGATAAAAATCAAAAATCTATATCAATTGAGTCTGTTTGACTCTGGTATTATTATAAACAAACATACAAGGTTTATAACTGCCAATTTTTTGAAAAAACTATACATCAAAT
>JAFQOB010000287.1 GCA_017395725.1 Clostridia bacterium | reverse complement strand
TCACCTTCTACTTCTATCCAAATTTGATGACTATATTCTTCGTCATAGCTTTCTCTTAAGTCGTTATAAAAATAATTTGCGACGTAGAAAACGTTTTTTGAAGTTGGTGCCCCCCAAAGACCTTGCCGAAAGAGTGCTTGAATTACCGCCATTTCAAACGGTATCAAAGGAAGAATACAAGACGCTTCTTTTGGCTATGCTTCAAAACGGATATATTCAGCAGACCGAAGAAAAGGGGCTTATAGTGGGACTTGAGGGCGAAAAGCTTACTAATAGCTTTAAATTCTATGCCGTTTTTAAAGATAGCGAAGATTTTACCGTTAGATGCGAGTCAGATGAAATAGGAACGATAACGACTCCGCCCCCCGTTGGCGACCGCTTTGCCCTTGCGGGTAAGGTGTGGGAGGTTGAAGAGCTTGATATCCCCCGCCGTCTTGTGTACGTAAAGTGCATAAAAGGTAAAATGGAGATATCTTGGCCCGGTGATTACGGTGAAATCCATACACGAATTTTAGAACGTATGAAACAGGTTTTAGCTGAAGATACGGTTTATCCATACCTGAAACAAAACGCCATATCCAGACTTCAATCGGCGCGAAGCGTTGCAAGAAATACGGGTATGCTGAAAAATTCACTTGTCCACCTCGGCGGCTATAGCTGGTGTCTCTTTCCTTGGCTCGGCACTCGCTCTATGCGTACCTTGCGAAGATATATTTCACAAAACAGAGATGAATATAAAATAAGCAATATTGAATCGGAAAGCTGTTATATAATGTTTAAAATGGAGGTTAATGACCCTAAAGGCTTTTTAACTATGTTAGACGAAAAAGCAAAAATGTACGGCATTGATACCTATTCGCTTGTAGGCACAACAGAAATGCCCATTTTTGAAAAATACGACAGCTATATTCCATCAGACTTGTTACGTAAATCATACGCCGAAGACCGACTTCGCTCCGACGAGGTTTGCCGACGCCTTGACGAAATAGCAAGAGAAGAATAAATAGCCAAAGGGAACTTTTTTGAAAAAAAGTTCCCTTTTAAACCCTCAAAAAACTTTAATACTCTTTTGTTATACTGTAGACACATTTACTTTTTTATGTAGTTGTGGTATAATATATCAAGATTATATGGGAGGTAGTATCATGCGTATTCAGAAATATTATATATGGTATTGTGCTGCTATATGGTTTTTGTGGATTACTACAATTATTTTGGCTCTACTTTCCGGCAGTGCATTTAATATCCACAATGAAGCACTATATTATTTTGTTAATAAACTCTCCGGTGTGTCATTGCTATTAACATGGATTCCTATCCATATATTTTTGTTCATTCCATCGACTATTTCTTCTATTAAGAACAAGTGTAAAAAATTAACTGTATTCAATCTTTTTAGCATTATCATCACAACCATCTTATCAATCTCTGTATTAATTTGCCATATTTGGCATATCGGGGGCGTATAATAAGCTTTTTGTTTTATCTTTTCATTGTGTTTCAAATATTGTTTATTGTTTCCTATGAAGATAAACATAAAATTTATATTTCAACAAATACATTGATATATTAACTCAAAGGCGGTGATTATTTGAGAAATACAAAAACAACAAAAGAATTATATGAAAAACTTCTTGAAATGCCCGATTTACATTCGACACCGGAATTAGACGGCGATATTATAATATGGAATTTGTACAAAAATGCATATATTCGTGCTTATTGTGATAGTTATGACACTTGCATAGACATTCTCGGTACATCTGCATTATGCCCCTCTACCCATTGGCACCCCGATGAAAATAATATGTTTGACGAACTGTATTCTCTTGGCAAAAAAGGGAATATTCTTGTCCTAAAAAAATATTTATTAGGCTTAGGTGTATTTTATATAGGCGAACCTAACAAATACCATTTTAATAAAAAGAAAAAATGGCATTGGGGCAAGTTAATCTATTTGGAACAAAAATAATAAAAAATTTATTATTCATAATAACAATTATTTTGCATATACTTATAAAAGGATATTGCATTTTTGTATTGACAAATCAATCAAACTATGCTAAAATCCTATCAGTGATCGTGTTGTGATTGCTCGAGAGGCGCACAACCTTAGGGGGTTCCTGCGGGAACTCCTTTATTACTTTATAAGGAAGAGACCATGATGGATGATAAAAAATTTATGACATATGATGAACAAATCAGTTTTTTAAAAAATGATAAACAACTAATAATTAACGACCCAAAAGAAGCACTATCCCTCCTAAAGCAATACAGTTATTTTGCGTTAATAAATGGATATAAGCACCCATTTAAAAACAAAAGCGGTATATACAAAACAGGAACAGCTATCGAGGACATCTACTCTTTATATTGTTTTGATAACCAAATTCGTTTTATCCTTATGCAAAATATAATGGATGTTGAAATACATATTAAATCATTGTTATCATATGCATTTTCAGATAAATTTGGCGAAACGGAGACAGCATATTTAGCTGCGACTAACTACAATTATCAAAATGTAACATATCAAAGCGACATCAACCAGTTAGTCCAAATATTGACTGATATACTAAAAAACTATAACTCATATCCATATATGAAACACCAAAAAGAACGACATGGAAATATTCCTCCTTGGGTTATTACAAAAGCTCTTACGTTTGGAAATATTTCAAAAATGTATAGTTGCCAAAAACCAGAGATTCAAACGGTAATTAGCAAAGAGTTCAATGAGGTAAATGAAGGTGATTTAGAGGCTTTTTTGGACTTGTTAACACGCTTTCGAAACGTATGTGCACATAACGAACGACTATTTGACTATAGATATAACAAAAGAAGTATAAATAATATGCAAATCCATAAAGCACTGAATATACCAAAAAAGAATAATCGATATACCAAAGGAAAATCAGATCTCTTTGCAGTACTGATTGCGCTTAAATATCTACAACCGGAGAAAAAATTTTGTGCTTTGGTTTTGGCAATATCAGAGGCTATTAATCGCTTACTAAAAAATACTGCACAAATACAACGTGATCAATTATATAAATATATGGGGTTTCCAAAAAATTGGAATATGATTGCTTCATTAGAAGTCAAAACAACAGCGGAGTGAAAATTTACTCCGCTGTTTTGTTGTTATTTTTCTAAAAATATTTTACTTAAATCGGTCAATATATCACTTGGTAACATTGCCTGCATCGACAGCCTTTTTGCACACATATCAGCAGACAGTCCGTGAAGATATACACCGCATTTTGCCGCATCAAAAGGGTTCAACCCCTGTGCGCAAAATGAAGAAATCATTCCCGCGAGTACGTCACCGCTTCCGCCACGTGCCAATCCCGCATTACCAACCTCGTCGTTAACTGCAAAACTGCCGTCAGGTGTTGCAATGTAGGTTATATGAGACTTCAAAACAACGTAACAATTATATTCCTCTGCAAAACGCATTGCAGTTACAATGGGAGCCTCGGCAACCGCTTCCCGAGTCTTACTGCACAGTCTTGACATCTCTCCATAATGCGGTGTTATAATGGGAGGTCTTTTTGCTTTTTTTATTGTTTCAGGGCATTCCGACAGTATATTTAAAGCATCAGCATCAAGAACAAGCCGACATTCAGCCTCAGCTATAATCCTTTTTACAAGGGACCGTGTATCATCATCTATAGCCAAACCGCACCCAAGCAAAAGCGTAGTGCAACCCTTAGCCTGTTTCAAAACAGTATAACCGTTATGAGCTGATATTGTTCCGTTTTCACTTTCTGTTAAGGGTAAAAACGTACATTCGGGTATATTTGCTCCCACAGTAGATATTACTTTTTCAATCGACGCTAAGGTTACTATGCCCGCACCGCAACGAAGAGCCGACGCACAACTGAGATATGCAGCACCTCTGTAAAATGTACTTCCGCATACAGCAAGAAGTTTGCCATAATCATGCTTTGAGCTCTCTTTTTTTCTTTCGTGAAGCAGTGATAATACTTCGCTTTTTGTTATTTTCCCCGACATAATTATATAATTCCCTTTTGCTTCAGCGCCCAGGTTTTAAGAACTGCCGTCTGCGTTTTTCCGTCGGGCAAATCTCCGTCAAGTATCATCTGAACAGCATCTTCAAGAGGTATCTTTTCGCTTGTCAAAAATTCATCTTCATCAAGGTGAATATTGCCTTGCTTAAGCTCTGTTGCAAGATACATATATAGTATTTCATCCATAATTCCAGGCGAAGGATAGAAAATACCGAGAGGTATTATTTTACCCGCCGTATATCCTGTTTCTTCGGATAATTCCCTAATGCCACATTCAAGCGGGTCCTCATTTGCTTCCATTTTTCCCGCAGGAACTTCCTTTATTACCTTACCGTAAGGGTATCTGAACTGATTAACAAATACTACTTCCCCCTCTTCAGTTAACGGTACAATGCATACTCCGCCGTTTTTTCTGACTACTTCTCTATAGGCTGTATTTCCGTTTGCCAATTCTACGTTATCCGTCTCAATTCTTACGATTTTTCCAAGAAATTTTACTTCTCCGTCGATTTTCTTTTCAAAAAGCATATCCTTCATATCCATAACAAATTACACCTCGTTTGTTTCATTCGTATTATATTCTATCATATTATATTGCTCGGCGCAAGGTAAACTTAATGAAATTATAAAAAGAATGAAATATCAACTTCGTTGATATGAAATAATTTACTTCATAAATTGTGAAATAGAAAACTTCGTTTTCTGTGAAATAAAATTTGCCTTTAACATTTGCGAAGCAAATATTTCATACGCGTTAGCGTATTTCACAGCGAAGCTATTTCACTTGCCGAAAGGCAAATTTCATTGAAAAAAGCACCGACAAAGTCGATGCTTTTTTCTGGTGCTCCATCGGAGAGTCGAACTCCGGACACCTTGATTAAAAGTCAAGTGCTCTACCTTCTGAGCTAATGGGGCACACTATTATTATACGCTCTGCAAATCGAGCTTTAATATAATATCACACATATTCTTGTTTGTCAATACCTTTTTGTAATTTTTGTAGGTTTAATTCCCCGTCTTTTATGGAATAATAACAAAAAAAGCCGAGGTTTTCTATGTACACATTATTTTTTCGAACTATTATAACTTATATACTTCTTGTCAGCGCTATGCGTTTTATGGGAAAGAGACAGCTTGGCGAACTTGAACTATCCGAGCTTGTTATAACAATGCTTTTGTCCGAACTTGCATCTATCCCTATTGCCGACAACACGATTCCCCTTACTTTTTCACTTATTCCAATCGTTATTCTTATCTCGGTCGAAGTAATTATATCATATCTGTCAATAAAAAACCGCAAAGTCAAAAAGTTTATCGGCGGAAGTCCAAGCATTATAATTAACAAAGGGAGACTGTGCAAAAACGAAATGGAAAAAGACAGGCTCAGCCTTGACGAGCTTATGTCTCAACTTAGATTAAAGGATATATCCGATATATCCGACGTTGAATATGCCATTCTTGAGGAAAACGGTCAAATATCCGTTATTCCCAAAATACACGCCAAAACAGTAACCCTTTCTGACTTAAATATTAATAAAGACGAAAAAGGCATAACTCACACTATTATCGCAGACGGACAGATAAGCGACTTCAATCTTCAAATTATAGGACATAACAGAAAATGGCTGTATAATCAACTGAAAAAACGCAAAACTCGCCTTAATGACGTTTTTCTTTTTTCCGTTGACGATGCGGGTAACATTAATCTTATAAAAAACGGAGAAACAAAATGAAAACAATTATTATTCCTGTTATTTTGCTTATTGCGGCAATTGTTTTTGTTGTTTGGTCGGGTATAACCGTCGATAACTCACTAAAAGGACTGATAGAACAAACAAAAGATTTGCCCGACAACCCCGACAAAAACACACTCAAATCAATAGAAAATATAGAAAAACATTGGGGCAAACACAAAGAGCTGTATTCAGCAGTTATAAAATTCGATTTTGTATATAACTTTTCAAAAGAGCTGTCTGCCGCAAAAGCCGGAGTTGAGGCTGACGATGTCGGCACCTACCTGGCCGCCAAAGAATCTATGATAAATATTCTCGAATATATTAAAGACATTCAAGAACTAAGGCTTGACAATATTATTTAATTACAAAAAGGAGTGCATGCGGACAGTATCCGCATACACTCCTTACATATTTTAAGTTAATCTTTACGCTACAGCTGTAGTTTCTCCTGTGCCGTCTTCTACGTCAGCAGAAATTTCTGTCATCCAATCTTCAAGCTTTTCGCCAAGGAAAGTATTCTTCCAACGTGCATAGAGGGGGTTAACCCACGCTTCGCCGTTCACTTTACATGACATTACTATAGCTTCAACGCGTACTATAGATGCAGATTCCTGAGAAAGTGCATATCCAAGGTCACCTACCCAATATCCACCGGCTTCTACAGTAAGATCGGTCAAGGATATCTCTTGAACGTAATAGCCTTCGGTAGCAGATGCACCAACAAGCTTAACGGGTGTACCGTCTTCTGCAAATCCTGCAAAAGCTACAACAACGTTTGAAAGCTCAAAAGCTGTATTGTTCTTAACGTCGGTAATAAGCATTATACTTCCGTCGCTCTGAGGATACAAGCCGGATTCCATAGCAACAGCATTCTGCTTTACGATTTGAGTCTTAAGGTCTTCATATTCAAGCTTAAGTTCATCAACTGTAGGCTCGGGGAGCTTCATATAATCTTCAAGCTCTTCTCCGTTAAAATACTTGCCCCACTGTTCATACAAGGGGTTCTCCCAAACAGTACCGTTAGCCTTATAAGACATTACTATAGCTTCAACGTAATCTATAGGCGAAATAGAGCTTACTTCAAGGCCCATATCAGCATACCATCTCTGTGAACCCTCAATAACCAAGCCTTCCATATCGGTTTCCACAACGTAGTATGAATTTCCGTCTTCATAACTAAGGGTAACCGGTGTTCCTGTTGAGCCCCATGCTGCAAAAGCGATCTTGATTTCAGTCAATTCGAAAGTAGTATTGTTCTTAACGTCAGCAATAAGCATCTTTGAGCCGTTATCCTGAGTAAGAAGCTCTGCATCAAGAGCAACAGCATTCTGCTCGTTAAGCGATTTTCTGAAGGATTCAAAATTTGTCTTTTTCTGTTCGGGTGACTCTATAAGGTCTCCTACGTCAGACAATCCGCAAGCGGCAAGGGATACTACCATAGCCAAGCACATTAAAACTAAAAGTAATCTTTTCATAATTTTCCTCTTTCTTAAAATGTTTATAAACTACTGTTGCATTTCTTCCAACAGTTTTTTTGCCCAATTTGCATATTTGTAAGCGTTCTCATAATCCTTAAGCTCTCTGCAACATACTTCATATTCATTGCATACGGCATATTCAAAAGGAACGCCTAAATCTTTTTCTTTCAACAAGCCTTTAAGCACCTCCAAAGCTTCGGTATATCTGCCCTCTTCGGAATAACTCTTGGCTTTATTCAGTTCGTAAATAATTGCTCTTTTCGACGAGGTACTGTTAAAGCGGTCAATGAGGTACTTTCTTTCCTCCGCCTTTAACTTAGTCTGCTTTAAATATGGGCTTATTGAAGCAATAACAGCCTCAAGTATTTCATTTTTCAGCTTTATCCCGTCTGATGAATATACTGATTTTGATGCATATTTTACAGCGGTTTCGCCATACTTCAAAGCCTGTCGCAATTTACCTTTATCAAAATTATCATAGGCCTTTTTTATATAGCTCTCCGCCAGTAAAATGCAGGCTTCATCACACCCCTCTGCCTCTTCGGAACACAGCTCAATACACTTGTCATATTCGCCGTTTTGAAAATGTGTTTTAAGAAGCGGCAGCTTTCTGGTAAGAAAATAAGCTTCCCTGTTATCCCTTTCAGAAAACAGTATTCCTGCATCTACTCCCAACCTATCGGCAATATACAATGCAGTTTGAAGAGAAGGCATTGCCAATCCGTTTTCTATCTGGCTCAGCATATTTCTCGTTATAAAATCGCCGGCAAGGTCTGCCTGCGTCATTCCCGCATTCAGTCTTGCCGAACGAATTTTTTCACCAAGCTTCATATATTATTTAGCTCCGAAAAGCGATCTGCCCTGCGAATCAATACCTACGTATAAGGGGAAGTTCTCGATTTCAAGTCTCTTTACAGACTCACAGCCGAGGTCTTCAAATGCGATAATGTCAAGCTTCTTTACGCAATTTGCCGCAAGTGCGCCCGCACCGCCGATAGCGCAAAGATATACGCCTTTGTTTCTGACGATAGCATCAATAACCGCCTGACTTCTGTTACCTTTTCCGACCATACACTTAAGTCCAAGGTCCATAAATTCGGGGGCGAAAACGTCCATTCTTGTTGAGGTTGTAGGTCCGCACGAACCAATAGGCATACCGGGCTTTTCAGGAGTAGGTCCTGCATAGTAAACAGTCGCATTTTTGAGGTCAAAAGGCAATTCTTTGCCCTCGTCAATAAGTGCCTTTATTCTTTTGTGTGCGGCATCTCTCGCGGTATATACAACACCGGAAAGCAATATTTCTTCTCCGCATACGAGTTTGTCTGCCCACTCGGCAATATTTGCCGTATTGTAAGATTTAGTCATTTTTCTCCTCCATTATAACTCTCTTTGTAGTTTCAAGCGATTCTTTCAGCTTAGCGCCTTCCTCTTCCAATGCGGAATTTGTTACCGTACGGAAATTTTCCGCTTCAAGAGAAATACCGCGAAAAGCTTCTGTAAGTTGTACAGATTTCGCAACTATATCGCCTAAATATTTTTCGTTTAAACCGTTCAAGCTTTCAACAGTCATATCTATCATAGTCTTTGCCGCAACCCTTGCCTTAAGCTCAGCTTCACTTACAATGCTTTCAGCTCGTGCGTTTGCGCTCACAATCATAGATCCTATCTGTTCGCTTATCTTGTCATACTTGCTTGACTTCTCGAATAATTCGCTGTTCTCAACAGCAGTCTTTTCGTACTCTTCTACCTTGGAAGCAAGTTCGTTGTTTTTCTTTTCCAGTTCACCGTTTTCTTGCTTAAGACTGTCGATATGTCCGTTAAGCTCCACTATAAGTCTGTCAGCACTTTCAATCTTTTCAGAAAGGTCTTTTATTTCCTGCTCGGTTTTCTCGCCAACCGCCTCTTCAAGCTCTTTTATTTTCTTTTCAAGCTCTGCGATTTTTTTGCGGCTCTCGTTCTCCGATTCAAAGATTTTTGTATTCAAAGACTCAATATAACTGTTTACGTCTGCCTTGTTGTAACCACCCATAGCGTTCCTGAATTTTATTTTTCTTTCACTCACGGCAAACCACCTCTTTTTCGTAAATTTTATTTACACCCATAATATTAACATATTTTCTATCTATTTGCAACCGATATTTTTTATTTTTTCAACATTTTTCTGAATTTACAGTGTATATATCGTTATTATTTGGCGCAGACTATTGAATTTTCTTGTCAATAATGTTATCATAACTATGGTACTAATAAAAAAAGGCGGTTTTTCTATGTCGAAATACGTTATAGGTATAGATGTGGGCGGAAGCACCACGAAGATAGTAGGCTTTGACGAAAACAATAATCTTATTAACCCATTGTTCGTAAGAGCAACCGACCAAGTTACTTCCATATACGGAGCATTTGGTAAGTTCACCTCGGAAAACTCTATTGAACTGAGTGACATAAGCCGAGTTATGATGACGGGTGTGGGCTCAACGTTTATAACCAAACCACTGTATGGTCTTAAATGTGAAAGCGTACCCGAATTTGAATGTGTGGGACGTGGCGGTTTATATTTATCGGGCTTAAATGAAACGATAGTTGTAAGCCTCGGAACAGGTACAGCTCTCGTTCACGCAAAAAGAGACAACGAGATAACCTACCTTGGCGGTACGGGGGTCGGCGGCGGCACTCTTATGGGGCTGAGCAAACAGATTCTCAATATGGACGACATTGACCATATCGTTGAACTTGCGAAAAACGGCGACCTTAATAATATCGACCTTCGTATAAAAGATATTTCAAACAAATCGGATTTTGGCGGCTTACCCGATATTATGACAGCGGCAAACTTCGGTAAAATAAGCGATATGGCGACACGAGAGGATATGGCTCTCGGTATAATTAATATGGTATTCGAGGTGGCCGGTATGATTGCCATATTCGCGTCAAGAAACCATAAGATAAAAGATATTGTGCTTACGGGAAACCTTACAAGAGTTCCACAAAGCAAAGAAGTTTTTCAAACGCTTAATTCTATGTTTGGCGTTAACTTTATTATTCCGGAAAATGCACAGTTCAGCACAGTTATAGGCGCGGCTCTCTCAGCAAAATAAGAAACATAGGCAGAGGATAATACCTCTGCCTTTTTGCATACAAAAAGTCCACTCTATGCACTTGTTACAGTTATGCACAAATCAATAATGATTCCAAAGTCAGAAGAAACTTTGATAGTGGTTTTAAAAAACACCATCTTCAAATTTGTATTTGGTTTGAAATTTTCCTTTGGTTTGTGCGGAGCTATAATAAATACATAGAGATGATTTTTTCGTAAAAATATAAAAAGCTCTTGACAAATATTTAGTGCGGTGCTATACTAAAGCATATTTAAAATGCAATGAAGGAATTATTCCCATTTATACTTCACTTCAGAGAGCTGTCGGTTGGTGTAAGACAGTGTGAAAGCATCTGGGAAGCCTCGTTCCTGAGCAGAACTGCAGAAAAGTAAAATGAGTAAGCAGTTACGGATTGTCCCGTTATCATGGCAGAAGGCTTGTTTGAGTCTGATTAAGTTGACCGTTTTTTATTAACGGTAAACAGGGTGGTACCGCGATAATTTCGTCCCTGAAGTCATAATTGACTTCGGGTTTTTTTATTTTTATTTCGCCGATAATACAGTACGGCGCACAGAAAGGGTGTTTTCTAATGAAACAAATAAAAATTGCAGACAAAACTCTTTGCAGAAACGACAGAGCATTTAGCTTTAAAGAAAGGCTTGAAATAATCAGACAGCTTGAAAAGCTAAAGTGTGACGTAATAGAGCTCCCCGAGGTTACAAATGCAAGAACTGATATTCTTCTTGTGCGTACAGCTTCGTCCTTTGTAAAAAACAGTATCATATCTGTTGCTGCGGGAAGTAACGCGCAGTCTATAGAAGATGCGGCAGCGGCTTTAAGTGTTGCCAATAAAGGCAGAATACGCATAGAGGTACCAACGTCTGCAGTTGGTATGGAATACTTTATGCACAAAAAGCCCGAAAAAATGAAAGAATGGGTAAAGGCGGCAGTAGAAAAGGCGGTATCCCTTTGTTCTGACGTTGAATTCTGTGCTGTTGATGCCACCAGAGCTGAGCCCGAGTTTCTTATTGAGCTTATAAAAACTGCAGTAGAAGCAGGTGCAAAAACGGTTTCCGTATGCGACAGTGCGGCGGGAATGATGCCTGACGATTTCGCAAGCTTCGGCAAAAAAATAGCAGATGAAGCCGGAGTTAATGTCGGAGTTGACTGTTCAAACAAGAACGGACTCGCATCAGCCGAGGCTATTATGGCTGTAAGAGAGGGTGTATCGGTAGTTAAAACCTCAATTGGCGGAGACTGTGTTCCCTTTGAAACGTTTGCAGGTATGATAAAGAACTGCGGAGACAATTACGGCTTCTATGCGTCGGTAAGCTATACTGAAATGCACCGAATATTAAGTCAGATAAGCTGGATATGTGCCGAAAAGAAGTCTGAAAAGAACGTTTCTGTATCTTCTGTTGAGGAAAGCACAATCAGACTTGATGCAAAAGACGATATAAATGCGGTAGCGGCTGCTGTTGCAAAGCTTGGATATGACCTTTCCGACGAGGATAACAAGAGAGTACACGAGGAAGTGTGCCGTGTTGCAGAAAAGAGAAGCGTTGGAGCAAAAGAGCTTGATGCTATCGTCGCTACGGTTGCCTTGCAGGTGCCCGATTCATATAAGCTTGAAAACTACGTTATAAACAACGGAAACATAATCAGCGCAAGCGCGCAGATAACCCTTAGCCGAGAGGGCAAACAGTTGCAAGGAATTGCCATAGGAGACGGTCCTATTGATGCGGCATTCGTTGCTATTGAGCAGATTATCGGTCACCGTTATGAGCTTGATGATTTCCAGATTCAGTCAATTACCGAGGGTAAGGAAGCTGTAGGTTCAGCCCTTGTTAAGCTTCGTTTTGACGGTAAGCTTTACTCGGGTAACGGTATTTCTACCGACATTATAGGAGCAAGTATAAGAGCTTATATAAGTGCCGTAAACAAAATTGTTTACGAAGAACACAGTATTTAATGAAAGGGGAGAAATATAATGAAGCTTTCATTTTCAACAAAAGGTTGGCACGACAGCACCTTTAATGATTTTTGCGAAATAGCCGAATCTCTGAAATTCAAGGGAATCGAGCTTCACAATATAAATAACCGTCTTTTTACAGACAGAGACGGAGCGTTTCACGATTATTCCGCCGCATCAACTCTGCGTAGTCTCTATGATAAAAAGCTTTCAATTCCCTGTATTGATATTGTAAGTGATATTTCTGTTGCATCTGAAATTGAGGAAGCGAAGGCTGAAATTGCAAGATGCTTTGAAATAGCGCAGTTTTTGCATATACCCTATATCAGATTAAAATCACGTGCAGAGAAAGAAAACGGAATAGAAACTGCTGAAAAATTCATAAAAGAAGTATTGCCTGAAGCAGAGGAACGCGGAATCGTACTTTTGCTTGAAACTTCGGGTCTCTTCCGTAATACTGCCGTCTTGCGTACAACTCTTGAAGGCTTTGCTTCCGACAGTCTCGGCGCATTGTGGAACTTGTCTGAGGCATATACCGAAGAAAAAAATGCCGAAGTTATAATTAAGAATCTCGGTGCATACATCAAACACGTTCATTATAACGATATAACTTTCGAAAACGGCGACAAGGAATACTGTCTTGCAGGTGAGGGTGAGTTGCCCATAAAAGACATAATGAACGCATTAAGAAGCGTTAACTATGACGGTTTTATATCGCTTGTATGGGATCCTATGTGGTGCGAAGAAATAGACGATATGGAAATTATCTTTGCGCAGTTCAGCCACTATATGAAGCAGTTTTCCGATACGTCAAAAGGGGAGAAAAACTTCTACTACAACAGAGCGCACACAGGCCGTTTCAGTTGGAAAAAAGACGACCTTATCGACCTTACATTCTCTCAGGTGCTTGACAGACTTGTTGAAGATTTTCCCGACCAGTATGCTTTTAAATATACTACCCTTGACTATACCAGAACCTACAGCGAATTCAGAGACGACGTTGATACTTTTGCAAGAGCCCTTATTTCTCTCGGTGTTAAAGCCGGTGATAAGGTTGCCGCTTGGGCATCAAACGTACCGCAATGGTTTATTGCTTTTTGGGCTACCGTAAAAATAGGTGCTGTTCTTGTTACCGTAAATACTGCCTATAAGATTCACGAGGCTGAATATTTGCTTCGTCAGTCGGATACACATACCCTTATTATGACTGAGGGCTCAAAGGATACAAGCTATGGACAGATAGTAGCCGAGCTTTGCCCCGAGCTTGAGACAACAAAGGCGGGTAAACCCCTTCACAGTAAGAAGCTGCCTTTCTTGCGTAACGTTATTACGGTAGGATTTACACAAAAGGGCTGTATGACCTGGAACGATGCATTAAAGAGGGCTGACGAAGTTCCCGTTGAAGAAGTTTACAGAATGGCGGCACTTGTTGACAAAAATGATGTGTGCAATATGCAGTATACTTCGGGAACAACAGGCTTTCCCAAGGGTGTTATGCTTACACACTATAACGTCGTAAACAACGGTAAGTATATCGGCGACCATATGGACTTATCAACTGCCGACAGAATGATGATTCAGGTACCTATGTTCCATTGCTTCGGTATGGTGCTTTCTATGACTGCATCTATGACTCACGGAACGACAATGTATCCGTTGCCCTATTTCTCGCCCAAACCTGCCTTGGCGTGTGTTCACAACGAGCATATAACCGCATTTAACGGTGTTCCTACTATGTTTATTGCTATGATGGAGCATCCCGACTTTGAAAAGACCGATTTTTCGTATATGAGAATAGGTATTATGGCGGGTTCAAACTGTCCTGCAGACCTTATGAAAAAGGCTACAGAGGTTATGAATATGAAAGAAATTGTATCTGTTTACGGACAGACCGAGGCTTCCCCCGGCTGTACTATGAGCAGTTACTATGATTCTCTTGAAGTAAGAACAGAAACAGTAGGCTCTGCCTTTGCTAACGTTGAATGTAAAATAATTAACCCCGATACCGGCGAGGAATGTGCCGACGGAGAAAACGGCGAGTTCGTTGCAAGGGGATATAACGTTATGAAGGGATACTACAAGATGCCGGGAGCAACTGCGGCGGCAATTGATGCTGACGGTTGGTTGCATACGGGCGACCTTGCCTGTCGCACCCCTGAGGGTAACTACAGAATAACGGGCAGACTTAAGGATATGATTATTCGTGGCGGTGAAAATATTTACCCCAAGGAAATTGAGGAGTTTATCTATACTTGTCCTAAAGTCAGCGACGTTCAGGTTATCGGTGTTCCCGACGAGAAATACGGCGAGGAAATTATGGCTTGTATCATTCTTAAAGAGGGAGAAACAATGACCGAGGAAGAGATGAAGAAATATATCGCCGACCACATGGCAAGACATAAGGTTCCGAGATATATTGATTTCGTTGATTCTTTTCCCATGAATGCGGCAGGAAAGATACAGAAATACAAGATGCGTGAAAACGCTGTTGAAAAGTTGGGTCTTAAGAAAGCGTAAAAGGTATGTTAGACAATAAATATTACGTAATAGATGCTCATTGCCATATATATCCCGAAAAAATAGCGGCAAGGGCAGTGGCGGGAACAGACGGTTTCTATGGTGAACATTCTTTTGGCGACGGAACTGTAAATGGATTGCTCGAAGTGGGGGATAAAAACGGAATTAACCACTATGTTGTGCAGTCGGTGGCGACTACACCCCATCAAGTTAGGAGTATTAACGACTTTATTGCAGAAAGCGTGAAAAACGGAAACGGTAGATTTACAGGTCTCGGTACCCTTCACCCCGATACAGCCGACCTCGACGGAGACATTAAACACCTTATGGAAATGGGGCTTAAAGGAGTAAAGCTGCATCCCGACATACAGCGTTTCAAAATAGACGATTACAGATGCCTTAAAATATATGAAAAATGCGAAGAATTGGGGTTGCCTATATTGATGCATACAGGCGACCACAGATACGATTTCTCAAATCCTAACAGACTTTTGCCGGTTATGGAGATATATACGGGATTAACCGTTATCGGCGCTCACCTTGGCGGTTGGTCTGTTTGGGAAGAGGCGGCGGAAAAGCTGTCGGGATTACCTAATTTGTACGTCGATTGCTCGTCAAGCCTATATGCTATAAGCAGTGAAACAGCCAAAAGAATAATCTATTCCTACGGCGTTGATAAGGTTCTTTTTGGAACGGATTATCCTATGTGGGACCCTGCTACAGAGCTTGAAAGATTTTTCAAGATTGGTTTGACTGAAGAAGAGAATAAGAAAATTCTCTCAGAAAATGCCCAAAAGCTGTTTGGAATAAAGAAATAACACAAAAAGCACCATAACGGTGCTTTTTTGTATAGTCAGGAAGCTCCCCCTACTTTCTTGAAAGAAAGTAGGCAAAGAACTTTACCTCTCTTAGCTTCTGCTTCTATTACGTATTAGTGCTATTATAAAAAACTACTTTCTTTTGAGGACTGAATACGGGCAAAGAAACCTCGAATAATGGGACTGTGCAAACATTATTAGATATTTGTAACGGGGCCTCTACAATATTCCTTTTTCAAACTTTTTGGTGGAAAGTTCCCATAAAAAATGTGTGGGGTTTACCCACACACTTCTTATTTTTATTTCATCATATAGCCTTTGCCTCTGATGGTGTAAATCATCTTTACACCGAGGTTATCGTCGAGTTTTTTTCGAAGATAGTTTATATACACGTTATCGGCGTTGTTTTTCGTGTCGTAGTCTTCTCCCCACACGGTGTCAATAACTTTTTGTCGGGAAACTATATTGCCTTTGTTTTTATACAAGAGAGAGAGCAAAGCAAATTCCCTTGGGGAAAATTTAATAATTTTGCCGTCTACAGTAACTCTTTTCGTAAAAGGATCAAGCTCCAAATTAATCGCGGTCCTTTCAGGTATAGCAGTTACAATAGCAGATTTTTTTACGTCAAAATTATCACCCACAAGCTTTATAAGCTCTGTAACACGAAAGGGTCTTTCAAAAAATGCTAACGCGTTTTTGGGGATGTCATTTATTATATTTTTGCCAAATATAATAAATGGTTGTCGGGCTTTACTGACAAAGGACAGGTCGCCCGAATAGTAGTCAGCATCAAAAACAACAAGACTTGACGTATCGGTAATAAGCTTTAATGCGGGAGGATTCAGCGTTTCGTTAACGTTTTTTATCTTTAAGCCTATTCCACCCAATTCAAGCTCAAGCATACGGGCAAATCTTTTGTCTGTGCTTATCAAACAAATATCGTTCATTTTTTGATTTCGCGGTTTATAGCTCTCCAACGAGTGTCAAGCCACTTTGCAGTAAACCACATTACGCAATAT
>JAFQOB010000286.1 GCA_017395725.1 Clostridia bacterium | reverse complement strand
TCATTATTTTGAACTATTCCCTGCTCGTCGGGCAAAAAGTGCGGTATTTCATTAAAACTGTCATGAACACAAAAAGGCTTCAGCTTTTCAGATAAATCATTATTTCCCGAAGCAAAAAATCTGTCGGGAAATATTTGATACATTACCTTACCCAAAAAGCAATCACTAACCTTAAAGCTCGATGGAATAACCGACAATTGCCAATAATCGCCCTCTTCCATATTTGTCATATCGTAACCTTGCTTGAAAAGAGAAAACTTTTCATTCTCGGTTTCAATAACAAAATAATAGAAAAAAAGCCCCGATTTTGCAAAACAGATATTGCAGGAATATATTTCATATTTTTCATATTCCCCTGTTTTACACATACTGTAAGACGAAAATCTGCTGCCGTCTTCCATATTAAAAACAACCTCAACGTTTACCGTTTTACAGCTTGAAGGAATATGAATATTTAATTCGAACCCTTCGCATTCACGAAGGGTGCCGAATTTGGATTTAAATTTTGAGTCTTTGCTATCGTACAAAATTCGCATTATTATAAATTCCAGATATTCTCAGCATATTCGGAAACCGAACGGTCAGCCGAGAAAACTCCTGCCTTTGCAATATTGGTAAGAGACATTTTCATAAACTTCTCTTTATTCATATAGGTGTCAGATACAAGGTTTTGAGCTCTGACGTAATCGTCAAAGTCAGCCAAGGCCATATACTGATCGGCAACACCGTATCTGTTAGTAAGAAGTGATGCCGCAATATCATCAAAGCGTCTGCCAAGCACACCTGAAGTGAGCATATTAACAACTTGACGAAGCTCAGAGCTTTTAGCAATAAATTCATTGGGATTATATCCCTTTCTCCAAAGCTCCTTAACCTCATCAACGTCCATACCGAACAGGAATATATTTTCTTCTCCAACCTGTTCGAATATTTCAACGTTTGCGCCGTCAAGTGTACCCAAAGTAACAGCACCGTTTATCATAAGCTTCATATTACCTGTTCCCGATGCCTCTTTACCCGCAATAGAAATTTGTTCGGAAATCTCAGCAGCAGGAATAATCTTTTCAGCCAATGATACTCTATAGTCTTCAAGGAAAACGACTTTAATTCTGTTTTTGATAACAGGGTCGTTATTCACAAGCTCAGAAACAGCAGAAATAAGGCTGATAATCTGTTTTGCAAGGTCATAACCAGCAGAAGCCTTTGCACCGAAAATAAAGGTTCTCGGCACGTAATTTCCGTTGGGATTATTCTTTATACGGTTATACATAGCAAGTATCTGCAAAACGTTGAGAAGCTGTCTCTTGTATTCGTGCAGTCTCTTTATCTGCACGTCAAAGATTGAATCGGGGTCAACGTTAACACCGTTTTTATGTGCAATATAGTCAGCGAGAGCCAACTTATTCTCTCTCTTAATTTTAGCAAGGTCGCTGAGAACAGCAGAATCATCACTGTATTTCAAAAGCTTCTCAAGCTCATTTGCATTCTTTTTGAAGCCGTCTCCAATAAGCTCGGAAATGAATCCCGAAAGCTTAGGGTTAGCCTGACAAAGCCATCTTCTGTATGCGATACCGTTTGTAACGTTTATAAAACGGCTGTTGTCAAGATTATAATAGTCATTAAAAATACTGTTCTTCAAAATCTCAGTATGAAGCTTCGATACACCGTTAACCTTATGGCAACAAGCAAGGCAGAGATTTGCCATACGCACTTCGCCGTCGGCAATGGGTGCCATATAATTAATTTTTGCAATATCATTTGGATATGCTTTGTTTAGCTCTTCAACCAAGCGCCTGTTTATTTCCAAAACAATAGAATAAACTCTCGGCAACTGCTCGTTAAACAACCATTCACTCCACTTTTCAAGAGCCTCACTCATAACAGTGTGGTTTGTATAAGACAAGGTCTTGCAAGTAATATCCCAAGCCTTATCCCAACCGTATCCGTGTTCGTCCATAAGCAGTCTCATAAGCTCGGGAACACAGAGTGCGGGGTGAGTATCGTTAATATGAATAGACACCTTATCGGCAAGATTATCCAAAGTAGCATACTTTTTCAAGTGCTTTGCAATAATGCTCTGCAATGATGCAGAAACAAGCAAGTACTGCTGTTTCAAACGAAGTCTTTTTCCCTCAATATGATTGTCTGCAGGATATAAAACCTTTGAAATAACTTCAGCCATTGTGTTTTGCTCAAGAGAACGCATATATTCGCCTCTTGAAAACGCGTGCATATCAAAGGTGGGTATATTAGCACTCCAGAGCGTAAGCTTATTTACAGCATCGGAATTGTAGCCGGAAATATACATATCGTAAGGAACTGCGATAACACTCTGGTATCCTGTCTGAACAGCCTTGAATTGACCGTTATCAAACCATTCGTTTACAGTACCGCCGAACTTAACCTCATAGCTTTCGTCAGGACGCGGCTGAAGCCAAACGTCGCCTCGTTCTAACCAGTTGTCCGGAAATTCCATCTGCCAACCGTCAATTATCTTTTGCTTGAATATGCCGAATTCATATCTGATAGAAAAGCCCGTAACAGGCATTTCAAGTCCTGTAGCAGAATCCATATAACAAGAAGCAAGTCTGCCGAGACCGCCGTTACCGAGTCCGGCATCGGGGTCAAGGTCATACAAAGAATTAAGCTCAAAGCCCTGTTCTTTCAAAACTGCTCTGAATTCCTCTTCAAGTCCAATGTTATATAAGTTATTTCTCAATGAAGTTCCAACAAGAAACTCCATTGACATATAATACACCTGTTTCTTTTCTTTGCCCGAAACCTCTTTGTTAAAGTCCTTTCTTTTCTTTGCGAGCATTTCACGCAAAACGGTACAAACCGTTTTATACAACTGTTTTTCTGTTGACTCATTAATATTGCAACTGAAAAGTCTTGTTGAAGTGTCATTTAAAATATTAAGTAAGTCTAAATTTTGTTTTTGCATTAGTAAAATATTCTCCTTTAGTCACGCTGAGTGAAAATAACTTGTCAATTATAATACATATATAATTATATGTCAAGTTAGACACTTTATATATATATTCATATACTCTTTTGCAGGCTTGTCCCAAGACGAGTCAAAGGACATAGCATTTGAAACTATCTTATTCCACGAAGCTTTATTATTCCTATAGACTGTAATGCATCTATTCAAAGCATCAAGCAAATCTTCTCTGCTGAAGCTCTGGAAATTAAAGCCTGTACCGTTTTCAGCACCGTCAAAAGCTTCTACCGTATCTTTTAGACCGCCCGTTGCATTAACTACAGGAACAGTACCGTAACGCATTGCGATAAGCTGAGAGAGACCGCAGGGTTCGCTCTTTGAAGGCATGAGATAAATATCAGATGAAGCATAAATCTGTGATGCTAAAGCTGAGTCAAAGCAAAGATTAAGAGAAAACTTAGACTTATTTGAATCAGCAATATTTTTCAAAAAGCTTTCAAAAGAAGGATCACCTGTACCAAGTATACACAACTGAACGTCTTGCTTTAACAACTCTCTTGCAATATCGCAAATAAGTTCAAAGCCTTTATGAGATACAATTCTTGAAACCATACCGATAAGAGGAACGTCAGGTCTGACTTCAAGTCCGAGTCTCTTTTGAAGTGCTTCTTTATTTATTTGTTTTCCCTTTTCAAAATTGCCTATTCCATAGTTCGCAACCAATGATTTATCTGTTTCGGGATTATTAATATCAAGATTAATTCCGTTTACAACACCGTCAATCTTAAAGCTATGTTCTTCAATAATCGAAGAAAGACCGTGTGCATAATATGGATACTTTATTTCCTGAGCATAGGTTTTTGATACCGTAGTCAATGCATCAGTACACAGAATTGCGCCCTTCATAAAGTTTATCATATTGTTGTAAGTAAGTATATTTCTGTAGCTTTCATCAAGTCCGAGTGTGTCCTCTAAAAAGAAGGGGTCACACCAACCTTGATATTCAATATTATGGATTGTAAAAACGGTTTTTGCCTTACCCAAGGTTTCATTATAAAAAGCGTGA
>JAFQOB010000285.1 GCA_017395725.1 Clostridia bacterium | reverse complement strand
GTAGGTAACGGTAAGTACTGCGGAGGCGGATTCAAGTTTGCACCTACAGCTGTGTTAAATGACGGTTGCTTTGATGCTATGGTTATAAACAATATGAGTAAACCCACGTTTTTGAAGCTTGTGGGAGACTATAGGTTAGGTAAACACGTAAATACGGAAACCTGTGAAGTTAACGATAAATATAAAGAACTGCTGACATATTTTCAGTGTACAAGAATGACAGTGAAAAATATCAGCAGATACGGTATAGACGGCGAAGTTATTTATGGGGACTCGGCAGATATAACTATCGTTCCTAAAGCGATAAACGTTAAGATGCCCGCTTTGGATTTAACAAAGCTCAGCAACATGAAGAAATAAAGCTGTCAAAAATAAGCTTAGCGTGAATGTTGGTGGAATACATTCTTTCGGGGTGCCATTGAATTCCAAGGTGGAATTTTTTGCCCGGAGCATATACGGCTTCAATAGTACCGTCTTCACTTTGGGCGGCAATCTTTAGACTGCCTAAGGCTTTGACTGTTTGGTGGTGAAAGCTGTTGACGTCGGTGAGGTCAGCACCGAGAATTTTCTGCAGAGGCGTGTCGGGAAGTATTTTTACAGTATGGGTTGTTATATGCTTATCGGCAGTTTGGTCGTGGTTTTCGATATGTTGATGCAAAGTTCCGTCTGCGGCAACAGTAAGAAGCTGACAGCCTCGGCAGATACCGAGAACGGATTTATCCATATCGGTAGCGAACTTACATAGTTTTAGCTCGAAAATATCTCTTTCAAATTCGATATTTCCGCAGTTTGCCTGTGCTGTTTCTCCGTATTTTTGCGGGTCGATATTAGTTCCGCCGGAAAAGATGATGCCGTCGAGACGGCTTACGGTTTCTTCAATAACCGAGTCGTTTCGTGTGTATGGAAGTATAATGGGAATACCGCCCGATTCTTCAACGGCTTTTGCATAGAAGGGCGAGATTTTGTTTATGCCGAGATAGTTATCGTATTGAGGTGTAATGGCTATAAGTGGTTTCATAAATTTATCCTCCGATATGAATTTGTACATTTTATTCGAAGGTAAATGAATATATGAATAATGACAAAACAATTTGTGTATAAAGTAATACAAATAGTAAAGAAAGGTTTGGTTTTTTGATGAGCATAAGAGTTGGTATAGTTGGTTACGGTAATCTTGCAAAGGGGGCAGAAGCATCGATAAAAGACAATGCAGATATGACCCTTGCGGCAGTATTTACAAGACGAGATCCGTCTACAGTGAAGATAAATACAGACGGTGTTCCCGTTCTCCACACAGATATGATAATGGAATACAGAGACAAGATAGACGTTCTGATAATATGCGGCGGAAGTGCAACCGATTTACCTAAGCAGACACCTGAATATGCAAAATATTTCAACGTTATAGACAGCTTTGACAACCACCCGATGATACAGACACATTTTGATAATGTTGATAAATCCTCTAAAGAAGGCGGTTACGTCAGCGTTATTTCGATAGGTTGGGACCCCGGAATGTTTTCTTTGAACCGTCTTTACGGCAGTGTTATTTTGCCTGTTGGCGAGACCTATACTTTTTGGGGAAAGGGCGTAAGTCAGGGACATTCCGACGCTATACGCAGAATTGAAGGAGTTAAGAACGGAAAGCAATATACCGTACCTGTTGAAAGCGCTTTAGAAAGAGTAAGAAACGGTGAAAATCCTGTTCTTACAACGAGAGAAAAGCATACGAGAGAATGTTTTGTTGTAGCCGAAGAGGGTGCAGATAAGGCGAGAATTGAAAAAGAAATAAAAGAAATGCCCTCTTATTTCGCCGACTATGATACTACTGTGAATTTCATAACCGAAGAAGAGCTTGAAAGAGACCATTCGGGTATTCCACACGGCGGTTTTGTTATAAGAACAGGTAAGACCAATGGTGGAAAATCCTCTCACGTGGTTGAATATTCGCTGAAGCTTGATTCGAACCCAGAGTTTACAGCAAGTGTGCTTGTAGCCTATGCTCGTGCGGCATATAGACTACATAAAGAGGGGCAGACAGGTTGCAAGACAATATTTGATATTCCCCCTGCATACCTTTCCTCTCTCGACGGCGAAGCTTTAAGAAAAACATTGTTATAAAACAAAAAACGCTGTGTAGTACATTTTGTAGTAACACAGCGTTTTTTAGATTAACTATCAATTATTTTTGATTTTTCTTCTTGGATGAGACGTTTTGCTTTTTCTTTAATATAAGCAATGTCTCCCTTGTAGTCGTTTCGGTAGAAATTATAATGTTTGTCAAATACATTATGTCCGTGATATACATAAGATGTTGTATCAACTACAGAAACTGCAACGCCTGCAGCACGGAAGAAAAACTCATTATGATCAATCATTCTTATATTATCGTCGTAACCTATTTTTTTCACAATGTCAGTTCTGGCAATTAATATTTGGGGCGGTTTGCCTAATACAATATGTGTTGTATCAATGGGGGTCATATGGGGAATTAAAAGTTTTTTCGGAGCATTATTCATTGGCTGAACGTAATATTGTTGTAAAACTGATTCTAAGTTAAGAGGGCGGAAATGGTTTTTATACAACACAGCAACAATATCTACTTCCGGATGCTCTTGGAGAAATATTAGATGCTTATGGAATTTTGTGGCAGGAGTAAGAAGTTCATCATCATCTAAACGAATGAGAAAAGGGGTGTTTACTTTTTCAATAGCACGGTTTAAACCATAACTAACTCCGCAATTAAATGGTAATTGAATTACCTCAAGATATTGGTCACGCAATTCAAGTGGTTTTGAGCTATCGTCAGCAATAATAACTCTAATACCAGGATAATATTTTTGAATGCATTTATATAACTGTTTTGCTCTATTTTGTCTTTCAAAAGACTTGAAAATAACTGTAACATTATTTTTCATCAATTCTATTTCTTGTGAGGTAGGCATTTTTTCTCCCATTATCCTACTGTATAAACACAACAGTTTATAATCACATATGAACAAAAAATCACAAATCGGTTTTAATACTTAGCTGAAGTTACTATTTGAAAGCTTGTGATAGATTTTTTTAAGAAAAATGTACATGGTTTTAAAATTCCTTTAAAAAATATATATTGTCTTTTTTTACTTCAAAGGACTTTCCCTTGAGGTAAGAAAGAATACCCGATTCTGTTGTAAAGTCAAAGCCTAATTTGTATGAATACAGAGCTTGGCATTTGTAGCCTGACTTTCGGTCATCTTTGTTTATACCGTATTTTCCGTCGCCGAGAAGTGGGTGCCCAATATAAGAAAATTGTGCTCTTATTTGATGTGTTCTTCCTGTCAAAAGCTCGGCTTCAATAAGCGAAAGGTTATTTCTCTCTTCTATAACTCTATACTTCGTTTCAGCAGTTTTTGAGCCCTTTACTCTGTTGTCATATACTTTGACGGTGTTCGTTTTTTCGTCCTTCAGTATATAGTATTTTATAGTGCCGCTTTTAGGTTGTACCTTACCGTGAACTGCCAAAAGATATTTTTTGGTTATTTCACGGTCCTTTATTTTTTGGTTGAGAATACGCAGAGTTTCTGCATTTTTTGCAGCGATAACTATACCGCCCGTGTTTCTGTCAATTCGGTTGCATAGGGCGGGGGCGAAGGAGTTTTCGTTTTCAGGGTCATATTC
>JAFQOB010000284.1 GCA_017395725.1 Clostridia bacterium | reverse complement strand
TTGCTCAAGAGCCTAATTGAAATATGCTTCGGTACTGTTATTTTTATATTTAATCATTATTTTACCTTTATCTGATCTTTGATTTTATCAAGTATAATCGAAAGGGGTATGCCCAGTCCGTAACAGGCGACAAGCTGACCTGCACCGACCGTTAACGCATTGAAAAGGAAGATAGTATAAAAGCTACCCTCTCCACTCTGTGTCATAGAAAGTGCAATAACAAGCCCAATTACAACAGCGTTTATAAGTACGGGCGGCAACGGTGCCAACCATCTGCCTACCTTGCCAAGCCTATTACAAAGGTTGGTTAAAAGAGCAGCCAAAAGGGTTGCAAAACTACCGAATATCACGTCAAGAATAACGATATTCGGACTGAAGAAATTGGATATTATACAACCTATAAAAAGCCCCAATATAGCCTCGGGCATAAAGAAAGGCAATATAGTCAAAGCCTCTGAAATTCTTATTTGAAGGTAACCGAAAGAAAAGGGATATATGACCAATGTTACGGCAGCATATAGAGCCGCGACAATTGCCGCCCTCGTTAAATAATGGGTTAATCCCCTAATTTTTTTACCTTTTTCAATTCTGTCAATCATAGTAGAACGTCCTCCTATCATTAATACGTATATTATATCATAAACAAAGAAATTTTCAAGTAAATTTTATGTGTTGACATTGCTTTTTTAAGATGATAAAATAAAGAAAAGTAGGTGATTATTTGAATAGAGCATATATATTAGACGTGCGGCCGCTTCTTAATGAAGAGGTTTATAAATACTATTACGACAGAATAGGCAAAGCAAGACAAGTAAAGGCGGATAAGCTGATTTCACCAATGGATAAAGCCCGTTCTGTCGGTGCAGGTGCAGTTTTAAGATTTGCCGTTGAAGACTGTACACATTATAACTTTGACAGCCTTTCATTTTACGAAGATGAAAACGGAAAACCAAAGGTTTTAGACGATATATTCTATTTCAGCCTGTCACATTCGGGTAATTACGCTGTGTGTGCAATATCCGACACCCCTATCGGCGTTGATATTGAAGAAGATAAACAACTTCCCGAAAAAATAAGAAAACGTTTTGCAAATGACGTAACCGAATGGACAAAAAGAGAAGCGAAAGGTAAACTTACAGGCAACGGCTTTTTTGACGATACACCCGATAAATATATCTATACCCACAAAAAAACAGACGGTATGTTGATAACCGTCTGCTCAGATAAAGATACTACTGATTTTCTATATTACCATCTTCCCTACCCTTGTAATTAAGGGTAGGATTTTTATATTATTCCCTACTTTCTTGAAAGAAAGTAGGCAAAGAACTTTGCCTCTCTTGGTCTGTGCCACTTTTTATCTTTTATACAAATATTATTAAATATCTGTAGGGGAAGGGTCTCCTCTACAGTTTTCGTTTACGAAAAGAAAGTAGGCAAAGAACTTTACCTCTCTTGGTCTGTGCAGATTATATGAGCCTTCTCCAGCGGAGAAGGCTTTTGTTGTGTTTGCAAACAGTATAGCAAAGTAATCCTGAGCGCGGGCAACGCCCGAGGAATACTCTTGGCCTGTGCATACAAGCAAAAGTGCGAATGGTGTACCCATTCGCACTTTGTTGTATATTCAAAAAGAATAATTATTTTGTACCAAACAATCTGTCGCCCGCATCGCCGAGACCGGGAAGAATATATCCGTTTTCGTTTAAGCATCTGTCAAGTGTAGAAACGTAGATGTTAACGTCGGGGTGAGCTTCCGCTACCTTTGATACGCCTTCGGGAGCACCGATAATCGCCATAAACTTAATGTGCTTACAGCCCTTTTCTTTCAACTTTTGTATAGCATCGCAAGCACTTCCTCCGGTTGCAAGCATAGGGTCAACAACCAAAACAAGCTTATCTTCAATACCTACAGGCAACTTGCAATAATAAGTTTCGGGCTTCAAGGTTTCTTCGTTTCTGTACATACCGATATGTCCGACTCTTGCAGAGGGGAAAAGCACATGTATGCCATTAACCATACCAAGTCCCGCGCGAAGAATGGGAACAATAACAACTGAATTGTCAGCTACAACTGTCTGTTTGCAAGTTTCAAGAGGTGTTTTAACCTCAATTTCAGTTGTAAGAACGTCGTCTTTCAAACTTTCATAAGTCATAAGTGTTGTGATTTCTTCCACCAACTCACGAAACTCTTTTGTACTTGTGCGTTCGTCACGCAAAATTGCAATTTTATGACGGATAAGGGGATGGTCAAAAATAACTACGTTTTTGTAATCTTTCATAATTATTCACCTATATTATTTGTTGGGGGATTAGTTCTTTTTAAATTTATTCAAAAGAATGTTTACGCAAATACCGAGAATCAATGCACATGCAATTGCAGTAACGGTAACCTTACCAATGCTGATAGCCATACCGCCGATACCGGAAATCAAAATTACGGAAACTGTAAAGAGATTTGCATTATCTTCCAAATCAACCTTCTGAATCATCTTCAAACCGGAAACTGCGATAAAGCCGTAAAGAGTAATACAAACACCGCCCATTACACAGCCGGGAATAGAATCAAGGAATGCAACGAAGGGAGACACGAATGAAATCAGTATAGCAAGGATTGATGTGGTTGTAATTGTAGCAACGGAAGCGTTTCTTGTAATAGCAACACAACCTACAGATTCGCCGTATGTAGTATTGGGGCAACCACCGAAGAATGCGCCTACCAATGAACCTACACCGTCACCGAGAAGTGTGCGGTGAAGACCCGGATTTTCAAGAAGCTCTTCGCCGATAATGCTGGAAAGGTTCTTGTGGTCTGCAATATGTTCTGCAAACACAACGAATGCTACGGGAATATAAGCAACTGCTACTGTTACAAAATAGCTCATATCAAAGTCTTTAACACCCTTAAATGCTTCGATAAACGTAAATTCGGGAATAGCAATAAAGGTTTTAAGAGTAACACCGTCTGCAACAAGGTTAGTAAAGTGAGTAAAGTCTATTACCTTTATTGCATCGATACCTGCAGCGTAGCCGATAACTGTGAAAATCAAAGCTACGATATAGCCTGCTACAACACCAATGATAAAGGGAATAAGCTTTGTCATTTTGTTTCCGTACGTTGCACAAAGTGTAACAACTACGAGAGTAACCAACGCACAAATAAGAGAAACCCAGATGTTTCCTGTCATAATGAATGCACCGTTAGCATCCTTAGGACCGTAAGAAAATACGTCATTTATAGCAGCAGAAGCCAAAGAAAGACCGATAAGCGCTACTGTTGGACCGATAACTGCAGCGGGCATAAGCTTGTTTATCCAAGCAACGCCTACAAATTTAACTACTACAGCGATTACAACGTAAACGAGACATGCACATGCCGCACCAACCAAAAGTCCGAGATATCCGGCACTCATTGATACGCTTCCTGCGAATGCTGCACTCATTGAACCGATAAATGCGAATGATGAGCCGAGGAATACAGGGCTGCGGAATTTTGTGAAAAGCTGATATACAAGTGTACCTACACCTGCACCGAACAACGCTGCGGAAATAGACATTCCGTTACCAACGATTGTAGGAACGGCGATTGTTGCCGCCATAATTGCGAGAAGCTGTTGGATAGCAAATACAATAAGCTGATTAAACTTCGGCTTGTCGTGAATGCCGTAAACAAGATTGTTTGCCATTTTCTTGACTCTCCTATATTTTATTATAATCTTTTTGGTAACTGTTATCCGTTACCCTATACATTCTATCACATTTTCAAAAAAAGTCAACTTATGTCGAACAAAAAGTATTATTGAATTCATCTCAACCGCATATTAAAACCAAATCTCTTGCATTTTTTTAATTTGCTAAAATCGAACCAATCCAAACAACTCAAGTCAATCTCGGTTTTACGTATCGTCTTATAACTTGATTCATCGGATTCAATAGAGAAAATTTGGTCACTTATTTCACTGATTTTGTGGCAAACACCGTAATCTTCTGCGTCATAATACGCAAACTTTCTGTTTTCAATATCAATTATCATTATCGGACAACTGCTCTTTTTCGTTTTTTTATTATAAATAAACGGTTGCAAAAAAATAATATTTCCTTTTTGACTAACAAAGAAATTACGGTAAAAATTCATTTTGTGGGCAATGTTCAAAATCAATTCAGGCTTTTCTTTATTTTTTAATATTGCTAAAAAACCCATATACCGACACATACTTACTTCTGCAATTGAATAAATGCAGCACAAAGTATCACTTTGAGGAATATAATGGAAATCATCAAACACACCGAAGATAGTCTTTCTGTTATCCCAATACGGAAGGCTTTCAAAATCAAAACGCCAATCAGTTTTACGATATTCTTCTCCTGCTTCAATCACATTGTTAAGGTCTGCCATTCCTTTTTCTCCTTTGTTACATTTTTTTCTGTTTCTGCGCCGTATAAGTCATAAATCCTAAAGAAAATATGAAGTTTGGCTCCAAAAACCTTCTGTGTAACTCTTCATACTGTTCAGCGTACCATAAATAATCTTTTTTGTAATCCTGATTCCACGAATATTTTTCCATCATTATTTTCGCATTCTCTAAAGTGAAAGGAAAATACATATTAAACAAGGTTTCTTTTTCTTCTATAGTCATTCCTATAGAAGAAAGCCCTTGACGTTCAAGCTTAACTTCGGAATAACCCGCATCACAAAGCGCTGTATAAACTTGCCGTCCGTTTTTTCTGTTTCCGGACTGTTCATCACGTGCACACATTTGATATATTCTGTCAAATGCATTTTCATAATCCGGAAAAGCAAAATTTATTCCGTCATCAATATCGCGAATTATTATTGTTCCGTCATCAGTCAAGAATTGTGCTAATGTTTTTAGCAAACAGCAAGGATTATTAAGGTGCAGTAACACCATAGAAATATTGATTACTTCAAACCCTTTAATCCCTCCGGAAGCAATATACCGTTTTAAATTTTCACCAAAATCTGCAGACTCAATATCACACTCCAAAAAGCCGAAAATATCATTTGCATACTTTAAAGTTGCCTCTTTTATTTGTCGTGAGCTTTTATCCACACCGACAAAAGATTTAACCGAATGTCCCTCAAGTTTAGATATTAGCATATCTCCTTGACCGCAACCTACGTCTAATATATTCAATTCTTTATATTGATTCAGAACCCTTTGGTATACGTCACCGTCAAAGTTTTTTAGAAGCTCGTTTTGCAACGAAAGTCTCTTGTCTTCAATATCCTGAACTACATATTCGCTTTTTGTTCGCTGTTCCTTTTTACCAAGAATATCATTTGCTTTTATTATTGCATCAGCTATTTCGCTCGGCTCTGTGGTTTTACGGGCATCAATGAAATGCTTTCTGCGAATATAATACATCATTTCTTGATAATCATCTTTATTCAAATCAAGCTCTTCTGCAATAATTGGCTGAATAATTGCATTAGGACCGGATTTTGATACGTTATGAGCTAATTCAACTTCGTTCAATACTGCCTCAGATACGGCAGATCTATGATTTAAAATAAGAACGAACACCTTTGCGCTGCTGATACCGTCAGCGATTGCTTTTGCATAACGCCCCTTCACATTTCTGGGAGCATACCAACACTCCAAGCCTTTCTTCTCAAGCTCATTTACAATAGATTCAACTAATCCCAAATCTTCATGCTGGTAACTGAAAAAACAGTCATAATTCATATTTATCATCCTTTATAATCTTCAAAAATCAGATCGTACGTTCTTATAAAGATATCTTTACTTATAAATACTGTAATCATTATAGCATATATGTGATTATTTTTCAATAATACTCATACATCGGGTATACTCTGTTGGGCGAGTACCGGTTTCCAAGATAAAC
>JAFQOB010000283.1 GCA_017395725.1 Clostridia bacterium | reverse complement strand
TTTGTTATAAGCTCTGTAGCCCTTTCGGTATTTTCTATCTGTATTTTAAATGCATCTCTTATGAGCTCGTACGTAACTCCCATATTTTTCACCGTTTCTTCGTCGGTGTTATAAAGGGTTATATAGTCCCCTGTATATTTATTCTTTAATTCAAGAGGGGTGCCCTCGGCGATAAGCTTTCCCGAATCAAGTATAACCACGTAATCGGCTTCTGCCGCCTCTTCCATATAGTGCGTGGTTAGAAATACCGTTAAGCTTTCGTTCTTTCTTAATTCGCTTATTACGTTCCACAGTATTTTTCTCGTCTGTGGGTCAAGTCCTGTGGTCGGTTCGTCAAGTATAAGAATTTTGGGCCTATGGAACAGTGCTCTCGCTATATCTATTCTTCTTCTCTGTCCACCTGAAAGCTTGCCTACCGTTCGGTTGAGAATATCAGAAAAGTCAAGCATTTTTGATACCTCTGTCAACCTCTCTTCAAAAGCCTTACCGTATATACCGTAAAGTGCCGCCTTAACCTCAAGATTGTCTCTGACTGTCAGCGCCTTGTCTAAAACAGAGTTTTGGAATACTACGCCTATCTCTGTTTTTACATTATCAATACCTTTATCAATATCGTTTCCGTCAATAATAACCTTTCCGTTATCCTTTTCAAGCTGACCGCAGATGATTCCTATGGTAGTAGATTTACCCGCACCGTTTTCACCGAGAAATGCAAACAGCTCACCTGTCTTCACTCGAAAAGAAAGGTTGTTTACCGCCTTTACTTCACCAAACGATTTGTAAAGCTCTGTTATTTCAATAATATTCTTCATATATTTTTCTCCTTACTGCTTAGAGCCTTAAATACCTCAGACATCATTTGACTTACGTCGTCCATTGTAAACATACTGTTCCCTTGGGCAAACATTACCGCAAAACCGTGCATATATACTGACAGATGATTATACAGCCTCATTGCACTTTCTCTGTCTTGGGTATACTTTTCTTCAACAACGTTCAGCACTTTCAGAGCGCTTTTATCTTTACCCGGGTGGTAATGGGGTACCCCCTCAAAGTTGTCCCCACTCATAAACAGCAGTTTAAAAAGCTCAGGCTCATTTTTTGCAAATTCTACATACTTTAACCCTGCTCCCTTGAACGCAAGCTCGTCCTTTAAGCCTTCGTCTATATAAGCCCTGTATTCATCTTTCGCTTTTTCCTTGACAGCCTCCTGCACCTCTTCTATATTCTTAAATGCAGTAAATATGGGTGCTGTCGAAACACCAAGAACAGATGCAAGATTTCTTGCAGTAAGTATGCTTATTCCATGCTTTTTTACCATATTATAAGCAGTTTCTGCTATCTGCTCTTTTGTATACTTAACTCTTGGCGGCATATTACACCTCTTTTCTCAATAAATAACACTTGTTATATTACACTTGTTATTATAAACTATTCTATGCCTTTTGTCAAGAGCTTATCAATTCGCGGCGAAGTCACTCATTTTCTTTTTAGGTAGTTTGAACATAATGATACGCATTATATGTGCTGCTACTAATATAAGCAAAAATCCGCCCACCTGCGTGAACGGATTTTCGTTTGTATAGCGTTGATAAAAAGATTCCATATTATTTTTCTTTAACAAATCTTATAGCTGTGCACCAAAGTGCTATATAAAATACCGCTTTGGATATGACGTTAATAAAAAGATTTCCGCCGCCCATCGCACTTAACCAATCAAACAAAGTGCCTTGCTCAACACCTTGATTAAAAACATTGGTCAGTGCCAACATTTGAACACTTTCAAGTACAGAGTATATTGCCACACAAAGAATAGCCAATATGCCCGTTGTCAGCGAAAATGAAAATCTTTCTTTGCTTAGCCAAGAGTTAACCAGAATAAACAAGCAAAAATAAACAATCGTCTGCAAAAGCAAAATCAAAGCATTGGCAAATAGTGTTGTCATTAGCGAAGCTGTAATCATTGAATAAATTAACTCAAAAACGGGAAGAACAATTAATCCGGTCAATAAAATCGCAACACTTCCACTCCACCTTTTGCTTTTCAGGCAGATAACGAACGAGCAAAAGCAAAAAGCCAAATACGGAATAAGCATAGCAATGCCAGATATGTTTTGCAAAAAAGCCGATGCCAAGCATATAATACCGAGAATTATATGTTTTTTAGGAATTTTCATATCTCCACCGCCTTTGTATGTATTATATGCTTGTGTTAAATTGGGAACAAATCAAGCAATTGGAATTTCAATATATGATTTGTCGAGAATTACCGTATTGTCAGCTATTTTTGCAGTTATTTGTTCTGAAAACAAGCCCTTATTATTTGTGTGCCGAACATAGTACGGATAAGCAGATGATGAAATATCAATACGAAGTTTTTCACCTTTATGTATCACAAATGCATGTTCATCAAAAGAAAAATCCATTACTATTTCATTATTGGGCACATAATTACAATCAAAATTCGAAATTTGATTTATGTCATCACGCAAGCCGTAATCACCCTCTGTTTTACAAAGACTTATTCGTATATAAAAACAAGTGTCCTCACAATTTGATTTTACTTTTAGCTTTGCTTTCATTTTGCCTTTGATAAAAGTATCTTCCAAGAATTTAGGTGTATATAGGCTAATAATATCATATCGTGAATTCGGCGGATCTTGCCAAGCGTTGCCGCCAAAGTTAGCAGAAAGACCGCCCTTAAAACTCGCAGGATTATATGGATTATAACAGTAGGTTACTTCGCCCTGTCCTAACGGTATTATTTTGGTTTTATTAGAATTTTTAAAGGTATCAGT
>JAFQOB010000282.1 GCA_017395725.1 Clostridia bacterium | reverse complement strand
TTGTGCAATATTACTTGCAATAAAAGATACATACGTCTACGGTTTTGGGCTTTGTCTTACCGTAACTGCAATACTTACCTTATACATATCAAAAAATGCGGGTGCTATGCGCGGCGGCATATACGGACTTGTGTTTGGGTTTATATGTAATACCGCTTTGTCTCCGGTTATGGCTCTTGTCGGTATGGCGGCGGGAGTCCTTTGGCGAATCGGTGCTGCTGCGGCAATTTCTGTAGCCTGTTTTGTCGGTATAGTATGCTCTATTTACGTCGATGGTTGGAACAGTTTGACGTTATACGCCCCCGAACTTCTGTGTGCCGGTATACTCTTCTTTCCGTTTGCACGTTTTTCTTGGCTGCCTAAGCTGAAAATATACAGTGACGGTCTAAATCCCACTGATGATGCCGATATATCGGCAATGTTAGCTGAAAAAAGGCAAAGAGATACTGAAAAAAGATTTGAAGACCTATCCGAAGCCTTTTCAGATTTGTCAAAAGTTTTTTATACGTTAAGTGACAGAATAAGAAGGCCGGGACTTATTGATACCCGTAAAATATGCGACGAGGTATGTGACAAGTATTGTCCTAAGTGTTTCTACAGAAATATTTGTTGGGAGAGAGAATATTCGTCTACTCAAGACGTCTTCTCAAAAATAGCTAAGGGATTGCACAACAAAGGATATGTCGAATCGTCTGACGTGGAGGAATATATGCGGGAGAGATGCCGCAATATTAACAATATTATTGAAAAAATAAACGACGGACACGCAGAATTGCTTGAAAAGCTTATAAGGCAGAACAGGACAGAGGTCTTCGCTATGGATTATGAAGCAATGGCGCATTTGCTTTCAGCTGAGGTAAAAGCAAACTACAGCGAGTTTTTGCCCCGTGATTCCATAAAGAAAAAGTTAGCCGAGGCAATAAAATATATGAAATTTTCTGCACGTAATATATGTGTTTACGGAAAAAGAAAACTAACGGTTGTAGCAAACGGGGTTGAGCTTGCCGCTATGAAGCTTTCGGCAAATGAAATAACAGAATGTTTTGAAAATATATGTGAAGTGAAATTTGATACTCCGACCTTTGAGGTCGAGGGGGATTACGTAACAATGACCCTTGAGTCTGCAAGGCGTTTTTCCGTCGAATGTGCCGCTTCGTCAAACACAAAAGAAAATGAAAAAATGTGCGGTGACCTTGTCTGTATGTTTGAAAACGGAAACGACTACTTCTATTCTTTAATAAGCGACGGTATGGGAAGCGGAAGAGAGGCGGCGTTAACGTCACGTCTTTGCGGAATATTCTTGAAAAAAATGCTTGCGGCGGGTAACAGTAAGCCGGTTGCTATGGAAATGCTTAATAATTTTATAAGAAGTAAAAATACCGAGTGCTTTTCTACTGTTGACTTGCTTGAAATCGACCTTTTGAACGGATATGCAAGCTTTATAAAAAGCGGCGCTGTTGCTTCGTTTGTGTTAAGAGGGGACAAGCTTTTCAGGATAGCGTCAAACACAATGCCTGTCGGTATAACAAAAGAAATAAACGCTGAGGAGGTGAAGTTTGAACTAAAGGACGGTGACGTTATCGTTATGGTAAGCGACGGAGTGGGACAGTCCACCCAAGACACTGTACGTGTTAGCAATATTTTAACTTATTCTTGGGAAGATGACCTTAAAAAAATGGCTGACAAAATACTGTACAACGCTCTCGAAAACAGTACCAGAAGCGATGATATAAGCGTGGGAATAATTAGGGTAAATGAAATATAAATCTTTCTTAAATAATCGCACAAACTAATGACCGTTTAAAAGTTTTTGCGGTTTCCAAAGGGACTTTTTTCAAAAAGCCCCTTTGGTAAGGGTTCGGGAGCGAAGCTCCTGACTGCCTGTTACTTCTAAAAAAAGTTACAACAAAAAAAGACGCTGAAACAGCGTCTTTTTTTATTAAACTAATCTTTATAAATATGTTCGGGAATTGCGTTACAGAGAGCCATTGAGCCTTCTGTATTGGGGTGAAGTGTATCACCGCTGTCATATTCAACCGCCATAATTGACGGGTCGTCTTTGTCGGCAACCGCCTTGTCAAAATCAATAAAGCCGTCAATATATTCGTTTGTTCTTATCCATTCATTAACTGCAGTTCGTATAGCCTCTTTGCCGTGTCCTTGTCTATTCATGTGCGCGGTAGGCAAAATCGTGCAGAGATAATATTTTGCACCGTATTTGTGGGCGATATCACAGCATATCTTGTTACCCTCGATACGTTCTTCAGCAGTAGGCAGCTGGTCTAACTGGCAGAATGCATCGTTGGGCATCGGGTGATAAATATCATTTATACCCTCAAGCATTATAACCTTGTCGCAACCGAGAACTTGCTTTATTGACATTTCAAAGCGTTCAATTGCGGCTATTCCCTGCGACCTGCGGGGAAGAAAATCTCTGTAATCGCGGAGTACTCTGTTTCCGCCGATAGCCTTACGCACAACGGAACGGTTGGTATATCCTTCTTCGTTTATGCGACGGGCGA
>JAFQOB010000281.1 GCA_017395725.1 Clostridia bacterium | reverse complement strand
GGTTAATGCTTGGCGCGGTGTAAATGAAGAGGAATATAAAGAGCATCTAAAAAAGACACTTTCTCTTTGTCCGCACGTTATGATAGATGACGGCGGAGATTTGATTAATCTTCTCCAAGGCGAGTGCCGTGAGTACGGAAAAAATCTTATAGGCGGTTGCGAAGAGACGACAACGGGTATTCACAGACTTAAGGCGAAACAGGCTCAGGGCAAGCTCGACTATACTATGATTAACATAAACGATGCCGATTGCAAGCATCTTTTTGACAACCGTTACGGAACAGGACAGTCCACGTTAGACGGTATAATGAATAGCACTAACTTGATTATTGCCGGAAAAACTGTTGTAATTGCAGGTTACGGCTGGTGCGGTAAGGGTATTGCTATGCGTGTTAAAGGTATGGGCGGTATTCCTGTAATTACCGAAATCGATAACGTTAAGGCTATTGAAGCTGTAATGGACGGATTTACCGTAATGAAGATGGACGAGGCTGCAAAGATTGGCGATTTATTTATAACCGTTACCGGTTGTTGTGACGTTATAAGAAAAGAACATTTTGAGGTTATGAAAGACGGGGTTCTTATATCCAACTCAGGACACTTTGATTGCGAAATAGATAAGAAAGCATTAAAAGAATGTGCCGTTGAAGTGTTTGACAGAAAGCCTAATATAGTGGGTTATAAAATGGCTGACGGTAGAGTGCTCAACCTTATGGCAGAGGGCAGACTTGTAAACCTTGCCGCAGGAAACGGACACCCCGCAGAAATAATGGATATGAGCTTCAGCCTTCAGGCGAAATGCCTTGAATATCTTGTAAAAACGGAGGGCACATTGGAACATAAACTTTATAGTGTTCCCGTAGAAATCGACCAAAAGGTTGCAGAATTGAAATTAAAGGCTCTCGGTGTTTCCATAGATAAGCTCAGTGAAGAACAGATTGAATATCTGAACAAGGCTGAATAACGATATCGAAAAACGATAAAAAGATATTGACAAACGATTTTGTTTATGTTATTATGATGTAAACAAAATCGTTTTATTTTTGCAGACTTGTTGGAGGAAAAGTGTATGGTACCGTTGATTTTTTTGATTCCTTTAATGTTTTTGATGTTGTCTTATCCATTGATGTTGACTTTGGTTAATCTTTTTCTCTTTATAACAAAAAAGGGTATTTCGACTAAGCTTGAAAATCAAACAGATTTTTTGGTGTTTTTTCTGGGGATTCCTTTGACGATTTTTTATTGGGATCTTGTTTCACCGCACGATTGGGATTATCAGTACAAAATCAATGCTAGCAGTTTTATTCCTGATGGAGTATATACACCAATATCTTTTGATTATTTGTTGACATTCTTTGTTTTTTGTTGTTTGGGGTTCGTTGGCTATTTTTTATTGAGAACAAAAAAAGATTGTCTTCCCCCTTTAGTTGCTGTATTTTCACATTCTGCAGTTTTTATTGGAATTATTTTATCAGTTGTTTTTATAATGCAATTTATAGGCAGTGTAAGAGTATTCTTCTTGATTTACCCGATGTTGTTGCCTATAAACTATATTCTTTGCAGTTTAAGAATGTTAAAATGTCTCACGGTAAAATATTCAGAAAAGTTTAAAGAAGATGATTATGAGTCGCATTTTATGAAGTATTGTTGTAGAGTATTGGGAACGACGGCAGGTTATATAACATTTGCTTTCGTATTGATTATTCCGATAATATTTGTTGTAGTTTGTGTGTTATTGCTTTTTGGCCAAAAGCCCGATTCTGTTGTTCGAATGTTTACAGAGACGGCTGAGTGGCATTTTTCGCAAAAAACACCGCCTCCTCGATATCCGGAAGAAGGAGGACATTACTTATGTACTGCGGCGGCAGGTGGTGATAAAGAGGTTGTAAAACCAATACGGTTGGGCAAACGGCATGGAGATTATATCGTTGTAAACAGACAGCTTCTTGTTGCAAATGCGTTTGAGGACCTTATAAGAGACAAAACACCTCTTTTTCATAAATTTATACGCTATATATACGACAAATACGGCTATCCCATTTCGAAGCATATTACTACACCGAAAAGATGTAATTTTGTCTATATTTTAATGAAGCCTCTTGAGTGGTTGTTTGTTTTTGTTTTATATACTTTTGACTCTTCTCCCGAGAGCAGAATAGCCATTCAGTATACGGGCAAAAACTGGAGAGATAATAAAATAGTTTAATAGTAAACAAAGGTGCATTTCACTTTTTGCGATTTGCACCTTTATATTTTTGCAGAATAACATAATAGTATATAATTATTGCTTAAGAGGAGAAAGAAAAATGATTATTTATGTTGTTCAGCCGGGGGATACTCTTGATTCAATAGCCCGAGAATACGGTGTGCCGTTATCGAGGCTTATATCGCAAAATGAACTTAACGAAGACGGAAAAATAACCGTTGGTCAAACTATTGTTATATTATATCCCGAACAGGTTTATACGGTACAGCAAGGGGATACACTTGAGAGGATTGCAGAAAGCTACGGAGTATCTGTAAATCAGCTTTTACGAAATAACCCAATACTGAAGGGAACAGATAATTTATTTGTTGGCCAAACAATAATAATTGATTACTCCACAGAAAAAGCGGGGGATATGGCTGTAAACGGATATATCTACCCATTTGTTGAGCGAGAAACTCTTATAAGAACTCTGCCTTATCTGACCTACATAACTCTATTTACTTATGGTTTTACTCCCGACGGACAGCTTGTTGACAGGGGGATAACTGATTTTGGACTTGATGAAGATGAGATAATATCATTGTCCCGTGAATATGGTGTTGCTCCCATAATGCACCTGTCAACCTTGACAGAGGAGGGTGTTTTCAGCAGTGAGCTTGGCAATGCATTTTTAAATAACCGACAGGCGCAAGACGTGCTTATTCAGAATATAATTACAAGAATGAATGAGAAGAATTATTACGGGTTTGATGTTGATTTTGAATATCTTGACGGTTCAAACAGAGATAATTATACTGATTTCGTAAGAAGGCTCGGTATTGCCTTAAACGATAATGGATATATGCTTATAACAGCGTTGATACCAAAAGCCTCAGGCGAACAACCGGGAGGGCTATACGAGTCTCATGATTACGGCGGTATAGGAGCTGTAAGTGATTACGTTCTGCTAATGACATACGAATGGGGATATACCTTTGGACCGCCTATGGCTGTAGCTCCTTTAAATGAAGTTGAAAGAGTGCTGAACTACGGTGTTAGTGTAATTAACCCCGATAAGATATTTTTAGGTGTACCGAATTATGCTTATGATTGGCCGTTGCCTTATGTAAGCGGAACAACAAAGGCAAAGAAGATATCCAACGTTGATGCGGTGGAATTGGCTATTGAAAAAGGCGTAAATATTGAATTTGATGAAGTCGCCCAGACACCTTACTTTAATTATACCGAGAACGGTACAGAACACGTAGTATGGTTTGATGACGCAAGAAGCATTGACGAAAAATTAAATCTTGTACCGGAATACGGATTATACGGTGTAGGGTACTGGAATTTAATGCAATGGTTTCCGCAAAATTGGCTTGTGTTGAATGCAAAATATAATATAAGAAAAGTTCTGTAAAAGAAAAAATCCCACATACTCCAAAAAGTTTGTGGGATTCTTTTGTTATATTATTGAATTTACGATATCGTTCATATCGTAGAGACCGTTTGGTTTATCTGCTAAGAATAAGGCAGCTCTTACTGCACCCTCGGCAAATACGTTTCTTGAAGAAGCTGAGTGGCTAAGTGTTATTACCTCGTCTTTTCCGGCAAACAACACCTCGTGTTCACCAACAATGGTACCGCCTCTTACAGCGTGTATGCCGATTTCTGTAGACTGCCTCTTTTGGTGAAGCGGTTGTCTGTTGTAGACGTATTCCGTTTCTGTCGTTCTTGTCTCTTTCAAAGCATCGGCAATCATAAGGGCTGTTCCGCTTGGAGCATCAAGCTTTTGATTGTGGTGCTTTTCGATTATTTCGATATCAAAGGATTCACCAAGTGATAAACAGGCTTTTTTAGCAAGTGCAATAAGAAGATTTATTCCAAGTGACATATTTCTCGAGTAGAATACAGGAATTGTTTTTGATGCTTCTTTAATCAATTCAGTTTCTTCAGTTGTATGTCCTGTCGTAGCCAACACAACGGGAATGTTCTTTGCTTTTGCATAGTTAAGCAAGCCCTCTGTTGCTGTGTGGTGGGAAAAATCGATAATAACGTCAGCTTTTCCTTCAAAATCGTTTAAAGAAACGAATACAGGGAAGTCAGAGGCACTTTTACCGCCCATAACGTCAACACCGGCTATTATATTACAATTCTCATTTGTAGCGCAAGATGCGGCAACTGCATTACCCATTCTGCCGTTACAACCTGTTAAAAGTATGTTTATCATTTTTAGTATCCTTTATTTTGTTTTTTTAGATAAGATTCTGTGCTTTCATTGCGGCAACAAGTCTTGCTCTTGTGTTATCCTCCATAGCGCAGAGGGGAAGTCTCATTTCTTCGGTGCACATACCCATAAGAGCACATGCAGTCTTTGCGGGAATGGGGTTAACTTCACAGAAGAGGGAGTTAATAAGCTCAAGAAGCTTAAGCTGAAGAGCTGCAGATTCTTTAACCTGACCCTTGAAGAAGAGTTCGCAAATATCGTGTGTTTCTTTAGGCATAATGTTGGAAAGAACGGAAATTACACCTTTACCGCCGAGAGAAAGGAGAGGAACGATTTGGTCGTCGTTACCGCTGTAGATAGCCAAATCATCGCCTACGGTTGCGGCAAGTTCAGCTATTGCGCTGATATTGCCCGAAGCTTCCTTAACGGCAACTATTCTTTCGTGCTTTGCAAGTTCCTTGTATGTAGCTGTTGTGATATTGCAGCCTGTTCTTGAGGGAACGTTGTAAAGAATAATAGGTTTGTCTGTAGCATCTGCAACAGCAAAGAAAGACTTGATAAGACCTTTTTGAGTAGCCTTGTTATAGTAAGGTGTAACAAGCAACAATGCATCCGCCCCAACTTCACAAGCGTACTTTGAGAGGTCGATAGCATAATCGGTATCGTTACTGCCTGTACCTGCAATTACGGGAACCCTGCCTGCAGTTCTCTCTACAGCATATTTAATACAAGCTCTGTGTTCTTCATCTGTAAGTGTAGATGCTTCACCTGTTGTACCACAGATTACAATTGCATCTGTTTTGTTGTTGATTTGAAAATCAATAAGAGAACCCAAGGAATCAAAATCAACTTGGTTGTTCTTAAATGGGGTGATTATTGCGACG
>JAFQOB010000280.1 GCA_017395725.1 Clostridia bacterium | reverse complement strand
TATATGAATATTGCAGTTATTACAGGAGCTTCATCGGGGCTTGGTATCGAGTATCTAAAAAATATTTGTGAAAGGTATACCGATATTCAACAGTTTTGGATAGTAGCAAGAAGAAAAGACAGGCTTGAGACAATTGCGAATGGATATCCCGATAAGAAGGTTATTCCTATTGAGCTTGACTTAACAGAATATGATAGCTATGAAAAATTTAATCAACTTTTGACTAACGCAGAAGCAAATATAAAAGTCTTTATTAATAATGCGGGATACGGTGTTTTGGGCGACGTCAGCCATGTTGATTACATAAAACAGTCGGGAATGGTTGACCTTAACTGCAGAGCACTAACTGCACTTACGGCTATTGCACTTAGATTTATGGAATCGGGAAGCTTTATAGTTAACGTTTGCTCTATTGCGTCTTTTTGTCCTAATCCCAGAATGACTGTTTACAGTTCGACAAAAGCTTATGTTAAAAGCTTTTCAAAGGCTGTTAGATTTGAGAATAGGAAAAAGGGTATAAATATTTTGGCTGTTTGTCCGGGTCCTATGGATACTGAATTCTTAAGTGTCGCAGGCATAAAAGGTAATTCAAAAACATTCGATATGCTCCCATACAGTGATCCTGTAAAGGTTGCTAAAAATTCGCTTATTGCCGCTGAAAAGGGAAGAGCTGTTTACACTCCCGGGTTATTTTATAAATTCTATAGAATCCTCGCAAAGCTTGTTCCTCACAGTATATTGATGCATTTTTCCAAAACATAAAATAAAACACCGAGAGAAACGTTTAAGTTTCTTTCGGTGTTTTTTGTTTCTTTAGATTATTTCTTTGCGATTGCTCTTTGGATGAGTTTAACGATTTCAACAATGGGAATTATAGCAAATGCAATTCCGAGTGCTACAAAGTATTCTGCCCAGCTTATAGTTTCAAATTCGAAAATTGTTGCGAGGAACGGAATTTCAATAACACACGTTGTGAGAACTAATGCGAGAATCATTGCTCCCCAAAGGAAGAAATTGTGTGTGTTCATAGTGAATATTGAACCACGCTGTGAACGCATATTCATTGAATGGAATATTTCTGCCATACTCATTGTAAGGAACGCCATTGTAATACCGTCGGGGCTCTGTGCGATTTCCCATACGCCGCTTTCCATAAAGTGTCCTACAAAGTAAGCTATAATGGTAAGAGCTGAAACAAGTACACCTTGGTAGAGAAGGTCGATTCCGAGACCGCCTGCAAATATACCGTCTTTGGAATCACGAGGCTTTCTTTCCATAATGTTCTTTTCGCTCTTTTCCATACCAAGTGCAAGAGCGGGTAAACTGTCTGTAATAAGGTTGATCCAAAGAATGTGGATAGGTTTAAGGATTGTAAATCCAAGAACTGTTGCTGTAAAGATTGAGAATACTTCACTGAGGTTTGAAGAGAGGAGGAACTGAATAGCCTTACGGATATTATCGTAAATTCTTCTGCCTTCTTCTACTGCAGAAACTATTGTAGCAAAGTTGTCGTCTGCAAGAATCATATCGGCAACGTTTTTGGTAACGTCTGTACCTGTGATACCCATACCGATACCGATATCTGCACTCTTTATCGAAGGTGCGTCGTTTACACCGTCGCCCGTCATAGCTGTAACCATACCAAGCTCTTTCCAAGTCTTAACTATTCTGGTCTTATGTTCGGGCTGAACACGTGCATAAACTGAGTAGTTTTGAACAGTCTTCAAAAACTCTTCGTCACTAATCTTGTTGAGTTCTGCACCTGTAATCGCCTGTGAAGCATCTTCGATTATTCCGAGCTCTTTAGCAATCGCAATTGCCGTGTCTTTGTGGTCACCTGTGATCATTATGGGACGAATAGAAGCGGATTTACACTGTTCAATTGCCAATTTAACTTCGGGACGAACAGGGTCGATCATACCAACGAGACCTATAAAGGTAAGGTTGTTTTCAAGTGCTTCGGGTTCATACGAAGCGGGTGCGCTTTCGTGATTTTTATACGCAGCTGCAAGTACACGAAGAGCCTTATCAGCCTTATTCTTGTTTTCTTGCATTATTTGTCCGCGAACTTCTTCGGTAAGGGGAAGTACTGCACCGCCGGAAATGTACGTTGTGCAGCATTTCAAAATTTCATCAGGAGCACCTTTTGTGTATTGAATGATTTTACCATCTGTCTGATGTACGGTAGACATCATCTTTCTGCCTGAATCAAAGGGAGCTTCGCCGATACGGGGAGATGCATTCTTAAGGTCGTTTTTGTGGAGACCGCATTCATAAGCAAAGTTGACAAGGGCACATTCTGTGGGCTCGCCTGTAGCTTTGTTTTCGTTGTCAAGCTCTGCATCTGAACAAAGGGCCATTGCCGTCGCAAGAAGGTTCTTGTCGTCTGCAAAGTGTTCTGTAACGGTCATCTTGTTTTGGGTCAAAGTACCTGTTTTATCTGAGCATATAATCTGTGTACAACCAAGTGTCTCAACAGCCGTCAAGCGTCTGATAACAGCGTTTCTTTTACTCATCTTTGTAACACCGATAGAAAGTACGATTGTTACAACCGTTGCGAGCCCCTC
>JAFQOB010000279.1 GCA_017395725.1 Clostridia bacterium | reverse complement strand
TATTCTGCCCTCAAGCTCATATTTAATATCGTTGAGACGTACGAGGTTGTCGTTTGTAGATGCAAGTTTACGCTCTGCCTCGTTTTTCTTGTAACGGTATTTGGAAATACCTGCAGCCTCTTCGAAAATGTTTCTTCTTTCATCGCTCTTTTGCGATATAATTTCAGCCGCTTTACCCTGGCTGACTATGGAATATCCCGTCTTACCTACACCGGTATTCATAAACATCTCGTGAATGTCTTTGAGTCTGGCGGGACGGCGGTTTATCATATATTCACTTTCGCCTGAACGGTAATATCTTCTCGTAACCTCAACTTCGTCATAATCAATGTCGATTCTGTTTCCGTCGCCCGTATTGTCTATAAGCAGAGAAACCTCCGCATAGCCCATAGGACTGCGCGAAGCTGAACCGCCGAATATTACGTCTTCCATCTTTGTTCCGCGTATGTTTTTGCTTGAAAGTTCACCGAGAACCCAACGCATCGCATCCGATATGTTTGATTTACCGCTTCCGTTAGGGCCTACTATGACAGTCATACCGTCATCGAAGTTTATGGTCGTCTTATCCGGAAAAGACTTGAAACCGTGTAATTCAAGTGATTTTAATCGCATTTTCGTCATTAGCCCCCTTTCGGTATTTTTTCTTAATTATCCTAAAATAATCATAATATGTCTAATATAACATTATACTCCTCTAAATCGATTTTTTCAACAATTTTCAGAGATTTTATATTATAATTTTTTATTAACTTTATCTTATTCGACTTTTTCTGTCCGATAACCTTGGAAGTACAGCCTTTTGCGCAATAAACTACAAGGTCTTTTCCGTCGGTTTCTTTATTTTTCAGCTGTTCGCATATCTTTTTGTAATACACGTAATTTTCTGCCAATTCACCTATGGCGGGGTGGTAGTCTCCCCCGTATACAACATCGGGGTCATATAGGTCATCTCCCGACTGCAGCCCTATTCGTATTACCTTTTTTTTCGCCCTGTCAAACACAAGCAAAACTTCGCCCGTTCTTTCTATGGTGTCATCAAGTTTTAGGGGAATATATTCGCCTTTTCTTGCCATATTGCAAAGCTCGGTTTCCCTTAAAACAACGGTAGGGTAAACCCTTGCTCCGTCGCATAACTCGGCTATTATTTCAGCCGTATATATTTCTTTTTCCAGGCTTGAACCGGGAAGTCCTATCATCATTTGACCTATTAAGTTAAAGCCGTATTTTTTTATCAGCTTACAAGCGTTTATTGCCTGTTCTGCTGTGTGTCCGCGCTTGGTAAGCTTTAATACGTTTTCGTCCATCGACTGCAGTCCGAGTTCAATGTTTTTTACCTTGTAGGACTGCAAAATATCAAGTATTTCTTCGTCAATATAGTCGGGGCGGGTAGACAGTCTTATTGAAGAAACGAGTCCCATTTGGATATACTTGTAAGCAACTTCAAGTAAGTATATCATATCCTCTCTGTCAATACCTGTGAAGCTTCCGCCGAAGAATGCTATCTCGGTTTCGAAAGTTTCTGTATCTACTGTTGACAGCGCATTTTTTATAATGCTGTCAACGTCATTTTTATTAAAAGAAGACGTGCCCGAAATGCGTTTCTGGTTACAGAAAACACAGTCATTCGGGCAACCTAAATGCGGTATAAATACCGGTATGTTTACGTGTTTCAATTTATATTCTCCGTTAATATTATTTTTTATTTGTGTGGGGAGAAACCATCTCAAATGCGAACTCCAAGCCTTACTTTGTTTGGATTTGTTTGTTTTTTACGACCTCATCCGTCACGTCGCGTGTAGAGTAATAATAGTTGTAAGTCTATTGGCGACGCGACACCTTCTCCCACCGGAGAAGGTACAATGTTTAATCTTTCTCCTGATTTTGAAAGCCTGTTATATTTTTATATAATTAACGCTTTTGAGTCTGTACTGACAAAGACCTTCTCCGGTGGGAGAAGGTGTCGAGGCAGTGTACATATCTCATCTGTCTTATTACTTTGCTGCCGAGACGGATGAGGTCGTCTTTACTGATTTGTCAATTTGACACAGTTGCGTTATCTTACGATTGACCAAACAAAGCAAGTGCCTCTTTTGGGCAATCTGTTATTATTTTTTGAAAAAATAATAACTCTCTATTACGCTTGTCCAAATAAAGCAAGTGCTTCTTTCGCCGCCATCTGTTCCGATTCCCGTTTGCTTTTGCCGACACCTTTTCCAATAACGTTGTTATTCAAATAAGCTTCGGTCTCAAACACTCTGTCGTGGGCGGGGCCGCTTTCGTTTACAAGTCTGTATTCAAGAACGTCGCCCTGCTCCTGCTGTATAAATTGCTGGAGCATAGATTTGTAATCCTTAGTATTTCCTCTTGCAATAATCTGCTTTATCTCTTCGGTCGCAAAGGGAAGGAGAAAGGCTTTTACGGGAGCTATTCCGCCGTCAATAAACATAGCCGCCAGTACTGCTTCAAATGCATCTGCAAGAATCGACGGTCTTTCTCTGCCGTTTGTAATCTCTTCGCCGTGTCCGAGGAAAAGATACTTACCGAGCTCGATTTCACGGGCAAATTTTGCAAGAGCCTTTTCACATACCGTACCTGCTCTTACTTTTGATAATTCACCTTCGGGCAGGTCGGGATAGTTTGTGTAAAGATATTCACTTACTGTCAAAGACAAAACCGAATCGCCAAAAAATTCAAGCCTTTCGTTACATTCTGTCTTTATATTCTTTGATTTAAGCTCATTGGCAAATGACGAGTGAGACAGCGCCTTTATCAAAAGGGGCTTATCCTTAAAGGTGTAGTTTAACTTGCCCTCAAGTCCTTTTATTATCTCAACAAGTTCGTTTATATCGTTTATGTTCATTTATCTTCGCCTGTCTTTTCGGTTTCTTTTTTTGTTGACTTAACTGTAAGCTGTGATGACTGACGTGCTATTTCAACTATTATTCCCGTATTAACGTAATACATAGCCTGTTTAATCGCATTTTTTACTGCCTTTGCATCTGACGAGCCGTGTGCTTTAATAACCGGCTTTGATATGCCAAGCAGTGGAGCACCGCCATACTCGGAAGCGTCGAATTTCTTCTTAAAGGCTTTAAGTGTGGTAGTAAGAACTAAAGCCGAAGCCTTGCTTACAATATTAGTCGTAAATAGGGACTTCAATTGGTCAATCATAAATTTGCCAAAGCCTTCGGTCAGCTTCAATACAACGTTTCCTGTAAAACCGTCGGTAACCACAACGTCGGCTTTTCCAAAAGGAATATCCCTGCCTTCGATATTACCGATAAAGTTCATATCCGATTCGGTTAATTTTTGGTACGTCTCTCTGTGAAGGTCGGTTCCCTTGGTGGCTTCTGCTCCGTTGTTAAGCAAACCTACGGTGGGGTTCTTTATTCCGTGCAAACGTTCCATATAAATCGAACCCATTCTTGCAAATTGCTCAAGATTGTCGGGAGTAACGTTTATATTTGCACCCGAATCCACAAGCAATACGGGTTTCGCAAGGGGAAGAATCGTGCCTATTGCGGCTCTGAGTCCTCTTATTCTTCTTACGATAAAGGTCGCCCCCGCAAGAAGTGCCCCTGTATTACCTGCGCTGACAAAAGCATCGCCTTTCCCCTCTGCAAGAAGCTTTAAGCCTTCGTGCATAGATGAGTTATTTTTCTCTTTTACAACGCTCATGGGCGAGTCTTCCATAGTTATATAGTAGGGTACGTCAACTATCTCAATACGGTCGGTTGGTAGTTTTGTCTTTTCAAATGCGGCATAAATATCAAGTGCATCACCCACAAGGGTTATATCACAGCCGTATTCCTTTGCCGCCATAAGTGCCCCTTCTACAAATTCTGCAGGTTCTTTGTCGGCACCCATTATATCAACGATAATTCTCATATACTTTCTCCTATAAAGTTTAGGGGATTATATCTTATCTTTTATACTGTTTATATATTCAATCGAACGGTTTGCCAATGCTTCGTTTCTGAAACGCTTACCGCCCTTTACCTTGGTTTCAAGGTTTGCAACAAGTCCGAAGTTTGCGTTCATAGGCTGAAAATTCACAACGTTCTCGTCGCTTATGTAGTGTGCCAGAGCACCTATTGCGGTAATATTGGGAAAGTCGATAAGCTCTTCGCCCTTTGCAAGTCTTGCCGCATTTACACCGGCAACAAAACCGCTTGACGTGGACTCAACGTAGCCCTCAACGCCTGTCATCTGTCCTGCGAAAAATACGTTCGGCATTGTTCGCATTGAATAAAAACAGTCTAAGCAAGCGGGGGAATTTATAAAAGTATTTCTGTGCATAACACCGTAACGTAAGAAGCTTGCGTTTTCAAGGCCCGGTATCAGTGAAAATACTCTCTTTTGTTCGCCAAAAGTCAAATGTGTTTGGAATCCAACTAAGTTATACATAGTCTTTTCGGCGTTTTCCTGACGAAGCTGAATAACAGCATAAGGCTCCTTGCCTGTTTTGGGGTCGGGAAGACCTACAGGCTTCAAAGGACCGTAACGCAGAGTGTCATAGCCTCTTCTTGCCATAACCTCTACCGGCATACAACCCTCAAAAACGTTAGGCTTCTTTTGAGAATCGGAATCAAATTCCTTTAAGTGTGCCTCTTCTGCGTTTATAAGCTCGTTATAAAATAAATCATATTCCTCTTTCGTCATAGGGCAGTTAAGGTACGATGCCTCGCCCTTGCCGTAACGCGATGCCGCATATATCTTGTTCATATCAAGAGTTGAATATTCAACTATAGGTGCTGACGCATCAAAAAAGGACAAATGACTCTTGCCGAGGAAGCTTTCAAGATATTCGGAAAAAGCGTCAGAAGTCAAAGGCCCTGTCGCTATAACCGTTATTTCGTCATCGGGGATCGATACAACCTCTTCTTCTATAACGTTTATAAGAGGATTGTTCTTTATTTCTTTTGTTATATACTCGGAAAATTTATGTCTGTCTACAGCCAATGCCGAGCCCGCTTCAACCTGTGTCGCATAAGCCGCCTTCATTATAAGCGAATCCATAAGATTCAGCTCCTCCTTAAGCAATCCGACAGCATTTGTCAAAACGTTGCTTCTGAGTGAGTTTGAGCATACAAGCTCAGCTAAATTATCCGAAGTGTGCGCGGGAGTCTTTTTCTTAGGCTTCATCTCGTAAAGGTCAACCAATACGCCTCTTTTTGCCGCCTGATATGCAGCTTCACAGCCCGCAAGGCCCCCACCGAATATATTTATCTTATTACTTTTCATCTTTTGCATTTTTTTCTTCTTCGCGGCTGTATCCGCATTTTTCATTTCTGCAATATACTAACTTTTTGCGTTTCTTTATAAGCAGAGCGTCGCCGCACTGTGGGCATTTTTCGCCTATGGGCATATCCCAAGACGAGAAGTTACATTCGGGATATTTTTCGCAGCTATAGAAAGTAATATGCTTCTTTCCGCCCTGTTTTGTTACAATTTTTGAGCCGCAAATAGGGCAGGCTATACCGATATCTTTGGTTATCTGCTTTGTGTTACGGCATTTCGGATATGCTGAACAAGCGTAGAAAGAACCGAATTTTCCGGAACGAATTACCATTTCAGAGCCGCATTTTTCGCATATCATACCTGTAGATTCGGTCTCTTTTTTCTCTTTTTCCTTCTTGGGTTCTTTAAGCTTTCCGTCTTTGTCAAGGGGCTTGGTGTTCTTACATTCGGGATAGTTGGGACAAGCGGCAAACTTTCCGTATCTGCCGTTCTTTACTATCATCTTAACACCGCAATGTTCGCAGATTATATCCGTTTCTTCAGGGGGAATATCTATTTCGCCGTTCTTTGCCGCCTCTTCAGCCTTTGCAAGACTTACCTTGAAGCCGTCGTAAAAGTCAGACAAAACATGAAGCATATCGTCGTTTCCGTTTTCAATAGCGTCAAGCTTATCTTCCATCTGCGCTGTAAACGTATAGTCAATAATCTCGGGGAAGTTTTCCATTATAAGCTTGGTCGTCATTTCTCCGAGATACGTGGGCTTAAGGGATTTTCCTTCACGTGTTACGTAGTCTCTTGCTATTATCGTCGTAATAATAGGAGTGTAGGTAGAAGG
>JAFQOB010000278.1 GCA_017395725.1 Clostridia bacterium | reverse complement strand
TCTGCAGGAAAAATACGTTCCTCGAGCCATCTTTGCAACGGTAAATCCTCACCGTATCCGCGGAACAGCGTCATTGCTGCGTGAGTGTGTGCATTGTAAAAACCGGGGATTAGCAAATTCCCTTTTGCATCAACTACCTCTGCGCCCGTTGTGTCTGGCAATTCTTTTGTAATGCTTGTGATGCGCTTGTTATCAACGATAACGTTCCATTTTCCATCGCCATATCCCGTTTCGGCAAGCAGAGTTGCGTTTTTAATAATTGTTTTCATCAATGTAATTCCTTATTTTAAATCATCCAAAAGTCCGCGGCGTGTATAGAATTCTTCCATCGCCAGCATCTTGTCCTGCGTGCTTTCATCACGCAGATATTCGTAAGGATATTTGGGATAGAACAGTCTTTCAATTACCGGCTTGCCGCCCTTCTTGGGGCGATAATCAACCATTTTGGAAACTGCCCCTGCCCCCAAAGCAAAGATGGAGTGAATTTCTTCCATCATATAAATATTGTATCGTCCCTCACACCCTTCAAGCGAAAATCCTACGTTTTCAAGGTTTCCGACGGTGTTCTTTTGACGGTACATATAGTATGGCAGATAGCTTTCTTCTTGTGCTTTGAGTTGAGAATAGTCTACACACTTACCGGCGTCTCCACCGCGCAAGGAGTAAACGTTATTGCCTTGACGAAGAATTTCTGCAGCTTTTTTGATGCAGAAAGTATGTACGGTAATGTTTTCGGGGCGAAGGGAAAGAATCTTATCAAAGGTTGCCGAAAAGCTCTTAAAATTATCGCCCGGAAGACCTACGATGAGGTCAGTATTGATATTGGCAATACCCGAATTCTTGGCGATATCGTATGCGCGCAAAAAGTCCTCTGCAGTGTGCGAGCGTCCGATGCTTTGCAGCACCGAGTCGCTTAGCGACTGCGGATTAACACATACGCGCGTAACGCCGTATTCCTTTGCAACCGCCATCTTCTCTGCTGTAATGGTATCAGGACGGCCGGATTCAAGGGTGTATTCCTCAAGTGCAGAAACATCGGTAAGTTCTGCAATTTTGGAAAGCAAAACACGCAGTTGGTCAGCTGTGAGTATCGTGGGCGTACCGCCACCGATGTAAACGGTTGCAATGCGCAAGCCAAGCTCTTTTATCTTTTTGAAGGTGTATTCCATATCCAACAGAAGATGCTCTAAATACTCCGGGATAAGCTGCAGAAGCTTGGGTGAGGTATAAGAAACAAAGGAACAGTATGAGCATCTGGTAGGACAGAACGGAATGGATATATAGACACTGCAATCTTTAGGTGACGGCTTTCCAATGAGCTTTTGCTCGTTGAGAGCTACCTCGGTTGCAAGAGCTGCTTTTTTAGGAATTACGAAATATTCCCCCGTAAGAATGCGCTTTACACGCGTTTTGCTAAGTCCTACTTGCAAAAGCTCGGTCGCAACCTTTGAGGGGCGCACACCTGTAAGCATTCCCCACGCAGGACGGTAACCCATAATTTCACCGCAAACGGCAATTACAACTGCACCGCAAGCAAGCTTTACGGTCTTTTCTTTGCCGTAATCGGCAGAATAGGTATAATACTTCTCTGCAGACGCACTCTTATCCCCTACAGTTATACGGGCATATGTCTCAACGCCATCGTCATTTTCAGAAAGTCGAACGTAAAGCTCGGGACTGTTGGGGTCAAGCTGCTCGGCCACACCGAATTTCTCCCCGGGGAAGAAAATCATGCAAAGCGTTTGAATATAGTACGAATTGATATTTCCGTCAAGTATCAGTTTCATAAAAAACGTTCCTTACTTTTTCATTTTCAGTACTTCGCTATCCATACAAATGGTTACAGGGCCATCGTTGGTTAAGCTTACTTTCATATCTGCACCAAACACGCCGGATTCTACGTGGCGAAGTTCGCGTGAGAGGAGTTCCTTGAAATACTCGTAAAGTCTGTTGGCTACGTCGGGCTTGGCAGAAGCCAAGAAATCGGGACGGTTGCCGTGACGATAATTTGCCAAAAGCGTAAATTGCGAAATAACGAGAGCTTCCCCGTCGATATCGCGAATAGAGAGATTCATTTTGTCGTTTTCATCGCGGAAGATACGCAGAGCGGCAATCTTTTTGCATAGTAATTCGGCATCCAACGCGGTATCTCCCTCAGCAACGCCAAGCAAAATCAGATATCCTCTTTGGCAAGAGCCGACAATTTGACCGTCGACCGCGACCGACGCGCTTGAAACACGTTGAATAACAGCTTTCATTGGCAAAAACTCCTTTGGTTTTAAGAAAATCCACGTAAAATATTAACGATTCCGCGCAGTCCGCGCAAACGTGAAACAATCGAATTATAGTGGTCGATATTGCGGCATCCAACCTTCATATTGATAACGTAAGCCGAGTCGGTACGAGGTGTTACATTAATTTGCAAGATAGTAACGCGCATATCTGCAAGTGCTGCTGTAATATCAGC
>JAFQOB010000277.1 GCA_017395725.1 Clostridia bacterium | reverse complement strand
TATTAGGCATATTTTTTGTTTTTTTACGGCGGCACCAAGGCACCGCCCTACGATATAGAAATATTGTTTGTGCAAACAACATTAAGTGGTCATTTCGAGTGGAGCACCGTTAGGTGTGGAATCGAGAAATCTCCATAGAGAATATGTCATAATCCCCCTTGTATCTGCTAACATTTATCCTTTTCGTCATAATCCCATATTTTTACAGACATTTTTATACATTATTCTCCGTTGACAAAACACGCCAAAAGTATTATAATCTCTATATGGATTAATAAAGCCACAGACTCTAAAAGAAAGCAGGTACTGTTATGTCAAACGGAAAAAGAGTAAGCTCTTCCACAAAAATTATAGCTCTTATTTTAGCAATATTGGCTTTGACCGCTGTTATGGCTGTTATTGCATCAAACAGAAATAAAAATATCCCCACAAATACCGATGGGGAACAGAGCACAGTTTCTGAAAACAATGAAACTAATGAGCCTGAAAGCACGGCTCCAGAAACAGAAGAAACTGAGCCCGAAACTACAGCCCCCGAAACAGAGCCACCTGCTCCTCCAAAGTACTACAATCCCTTAACCGGTATTGAATGTTCCGAAGAAATCAGCAAACAACGCCCTGTCGGCATTATGATAAACAATATTCAAGCGGCAATTCCTCAAGAGGGTATTACATACGGTGACGTTATTTACGAATGTCTCGCCGAGGGCGGAATAACCAGACTCTTTATGCTTATTCAGGATTATGCAAACGTTCCTAAAGCCGGTTCGGTTCGTTCTGCAAGAGACTATTATCTTGACTTTGCACAAAACCACAACGCATTGTTCTTCCACGCGGGTGGCTCGGATAAGGCATATTCCGAAATCGCATCCCGCAAAATAGATAACTTCGACGGCGTTAGAATGTCTATTCCCAACTCATTCTACAGAGACCCTTGGAGAAAGCAAAATATGGCATTAGAGCACACTATGGTCATAACCGGTGAAGGTATGGTCAATGCTATAAATTACAGAAATGCCACTACACAGCTTAAAGAAGATTTTGTAAATCCCTTTAATTTCTCCCAAGAAAAAATTACACTCGAAGGCAATGATGCTAATTGCGTATATCTTCCCTTCTCGTATTATCAGGCGCCTTATTTGAAATACAATGCGGCAAGTGATACCTACTTGCGTTGGCAATACAAAAAACCTCATGCAGATAAAGAAGGCAATCAGCTTCAATTCTCAAATATACTTGTCCTCTTCTGCCACCATACAGGAGCACTCGACAACAAGGGTAGAATTGAAGTTACAACAACAGGCGAAGGTGAAGGCTACTACATCAACGGCGGAAAGTACATCGATATTAAATACAGCAAAGCTAACGTTGATGCTCCTATTGTCCTCACCAACACAGACGGTACTCCTCTTGTGATGAACACCGGTAAAACCTACGTCGCAATCTTCAATACCGCCAACAAAGCCAATATCAATATGAATTATGATAAATAATAAAAATGTGTGGGCACTTCCCACACATTTTTATTATTTAAGATTTAAGCAGTGTACTTCAAATACACTGCTTATTTTTCTTATAAATTGCATAAAACTTATCTTTCACTTAATCAGATAATAAAAACCTTTGAAAGAATATCCGCAACAAGCTCTTCGGGAGTAAGCTTGCTTTCGCCCACAGAGCTTCTGAACAGCATTTCATTATCGTTATCAATATCAAAATACACTGTACAATTCAATGCTTCATCATTTGTCAATTCATAACACAGTCTCCACCCCAAAGCCGCGCACATGGCTTCGTATGGAATCACGTTAAAATAACCTATTGGATAATTTTCTTTAAACGCCTTTAATTCACTGCCCGACTTTCCATACAGTTCGGGACATTTGCACGTAAACCTAATTGTATGACGCACACTCCTCCCTAAATGTACAGGCTCTATAATACACTTCTTATCCTCCGATATCTCTACACCGAATAAAAGTATTCCTGCCAACACAAAAGTAAAATACAAGGTGTCCGTATAAATATTTTCTCCAACTTCATCTATGGAAGAAAGTTGTGTTTCTATTTTTAAGCCTGTCCTATTGGAAAGCTTAACTATATTCTTAATGAAAAACTCATACAAGCGGGATATTGAACCCAGCACTCTTTTTTCGCTATTTAACAGTGCCATCGCCACGTAGTTTTCTATTGCTCCAAAATAATATGAACGAAGCTTCTCTATTACGCCGTATCTGTCGCTGTTCTCTCTATCCTTTAACGACAACTCCTTAAATATGCCCCTAAATACATCTGCAAAATCCTTTTTCACCCTCGAAGAATACTCCCCAAAAAGAAGGTCATATTCAAGCAACGTCGGAAAAATTACAACAGCACTCGAATTATATTCAAAACATAACGCACTCTTGTAACTGTCACCTATCATACACATAATAAATTCAATTCCGCCGTTTTTCTTCGGAAACAGCTTCAATCCCTTATCAATAAAACGTTTTGATAACTGCCCATTTACTCTCGGTGACGGCGTAAATCTTTTACACGCTCTGTTGCGATACGTTACTCTCCATTCACTGTCGCAAATATATATCGGCATATTAATTTCATCTAAATAACAGAAGTCGCTCATAAGTATTTTCCAATCAGTATATTTATTACTTATATTATACCAAAAACACGTATGTTTTTCAAGTTTTTGGCTACAATTGTAACAAATTT
>JAFQOB010000276.1 GCA_017395725.1 Clostridia bacterium | reverse complement strand
TAACTGAAAGTAAAGAAAAGAAAGGATAATAAAAAATGGCTAAAGGTGATAAATTCTATTTTGAAAACTTTTCAGAGTGTGCGGCTCTTGCTAAAAGTGCGGCAAACTATCTTGTTGAGTGTCTTGAAAATTATGACGTAAGTAAAATTGATGAAATGCTTGAAAAAATGCATACCTTTGAGCATCAGGCAGATATAAAGAAGCACGAAATGAACGAAACCCTCGCAAAAGCGTTCGTTACTCCGGTCGATCGAGAGGATCTTGATATGCTCAGCCAACAGCTCGACAACGTTTCCGATACTATAGAGGAAATATTGCAGAAATTCTATATTTTTAACGTTCAAAAAATCGAACCTTCTGCAATAGACTTCGCAAAAAAACTTGTAAGGAGCTGTGAGGTGCTCGTACAAATTATGGGCGAGTTTGAAAACTTTAAAAAATCTAAAACTCTGCACTCTCTTATCATTGCATGCAACGATATAGAGGAAGAGTGTGACAAGCTTTATCTTGCGACTACAAACAGTATTACGAGAAAAACTACCGATGCATTGTTGGCGATTGCTTGGTATAAGATCTTTGATTGTTTTGAGGAATGTGCAGATGCTTGCGAGCACGTCAGCGAGTGTGTTTCCTCGATTATTATGAAGAATTCCTAATAATTATACACCAAAATACGGGTATCAAAAGGCGTTGTGTCTCTAAAGACACAACGCCCAACTCTATTCGCCTATGGCGAGTTATATTGCTTCGCAGTGATATTTGGACTTAGTTCAAGTTATATTCGCTACGCGTTTTTTTAGGGGGGACAGGCTTTGAAAAAGAAAATAACTATCGGTATACTTGCCCACGTCGATGCGGGAAAAACCACTCTCAGCGAGGCGTTGCTTTATGCTTCGGGAAGAATTCGAACTTTGGGAAGGGTAGACCACAAAAATACCTATCTTGACACCAACGTTATTGAGCGTGAACGCGGAATCACTATCTTTTCAAAGCAAGCAAGATTCTCAAGTGAAAACTGTGACTTTATCCTTCTTGATACCCCAGGACACGTGGATTTTTCTGCAGAAACTGAGCGAACATTGGCTCTTCTTGACTATGCAATACTTGTCATCAGTGCCTCTGACGGTGTACAGAACCACACCCGAACCCTTTGGCAGTTGCTTGAGCACTATAACGTTCCTACCTTTATCTTTGTTAATAAATGTGACATAGCAATAAAGCTCAAAGAGGATATCGAAAAAGAACTTTCAAATAATTTATCTCCTCTTTGCGTCGGCTTTATGGAAGCACAAGAACGCAAAGAGCTTGAGGAAAAATTAGCCTTTGTTCACGAGGACTTTATGGAAAGCTTTCTTGCAGATGAGGGTATTGATAACGGAGATATTTCCTATTTGATAAGTCGTCGTAAGCTTTTCCCTTGCTTTTTCGGTTCTGCCCTACGAATGCAAGGCATAGAGCATTTACTTAGTGCCTTGGACCAATATACGTTATCCCCTATCTATGAAAAAGAAGCCTTTAGCGCAAAAGTCTACAAAATATCACATATAGGAACCTTGCGTTTGACCTATATGAAAATAACAAGCGGCTCCTTAGCCGCACGTGATGAAATAAGTTATCTATCGGCAGAGGGGGAACGTATTACTGAAAAAGTGAGCCAAATCAGGCTTTATTCGGGCGATAAGTTTGAGCAGGTCGACGAGGTCTTTGCCGGTGAGATTTGCGCTGTAATCGGTCTTTCTTCCTCATACGTCGGTCAGGGCTTGGGACTTGAACAGGACACACAAAAGCCATTGCTTGAGCCTGTACTGTCATACGCCATTCAGCTTCCACCTGACTGTGATACACGATTATTTTTCCCTAAGCTTAAAGAGCTTGAAGAGGAAGAACCCTCATTGCATCTTATGTGGAACGAGGAGCTTTCACAAATAGAAGCAAGGCTTATGGGCGAGGTGCAAACCGAGCTTATAAAGCGGCTTATAAAAGACAGATTTTCCATTGACTGCACCCTTGGTGCCGGAAAAATACTATACAAAGAAAAGGCAACACAAAGGACAGTCGGTGTCGGTCATTTTGAACCCTTACGCCATTATGCAGAGGTGCATTTGCTTATTGAACCTCAGCCCAAAGGTACGGGGCTTATATTTGATACGCACCTGCCCGATAATGCCCTTGATACCAATTGGCAGAGGCTTATTCTGACTCATCTCTACGAAAAAGACCATAGGGGCACTCTTACGGGGGCTCTTCTTACAGATACGAAAATCACTCTTGTAGCAGGTAAGGCACATCTTAAGCACACAGAGGGGGGAGACTTCCGCGAAGCGACCTACCGTGCCGTCAGACACGGACTTATGAAATCGGGGTGCACTTTACTTGAGCCATACTACAAGTTCAGACTTGAAATACCTTCATCTGTCGTGGGTAGAGCTATGTCCGATTTGCAAGCGCGTTTTGCAGAATTTGAGCTTGAAAGCTCGGACACAGAACGTACAACAATATGCGGTAGGGCACCGGTAGCTACGCTTTTTGACTATACAAAAGATGTAATTGCATACACGAGGGGGGAAGGCAGACTGTTTTGCACCTCTGACGGATACGAGCCTTGTCACAATCAAGATGAAGTTGTTTCCCAAACAGGTTATGACCCCGAAGGTGACCTTGACAATCCACCTCATTCTGTTTTTTGCGGACATGGTTCGGGCTTTACTGTACATTGGAGCGAGGTTGACAGCTATAAGCATCTTGACATTAACTTAGATGATTTGTCTAAAGGGGAGGCAATAATACCAAAAGCATCTACCTTGGCACGTAAATACAGCATAAGCGACGATGAGCTTGAAGCATTAATGCTTCGACTATTTGGGCCTATCAAACGCAAGCAATACAGTGAGCCTAAAATAGTATCGGCAGACAATAAAAATAAGACTAACAAGTCTAAACATATTCGTTCTCAGAGGAATATGGTTATAGTTGACGGATATAACGTTATCTATGCTGATGATAATCTAAAACAGACCTCACTTTTTAGTATTGAAAAGGCGAGGGACGAGCTTATGGACATTCTCAGCAACTACGTTTCCTATACAAAAACCGAGCTTGTGCTTGTTTTTGATGCCTATCTTGTTAAAGGTGGCGAGGGCTCGGAGTTTATGCACGACGGTTACAAGGTAGTATACACCAAAGCCAATCAAACTGCAGATGCATATATCGAAAAAATGATGCATGAATTAGGACCCGATTACAGCATACGTATGGTAACAGACGACAAGCTATTGCAATTTTCCGCAGTTCATTCGGGTATCTCCCGTGTTACATCAAAAGAGTTTTTGGAAGAATTGACCCGCATCGGCAACGAAATAACCGACTTTGTCCGTAAACTTTCGGAGAGTAAGAGTTGATTTAAAAAGGCATTAAATATTTAAGAATAATTGGGCAAACAAAAAGCTCACCTCAACAATGAAGTGAGCTTTTCTATTTTTATTGTCAATAACCTATCGCCAAGCCGAGCAGGAGCAAAAGCGAGGTAAGAACAAGGTTAGCGGCTTGGAATTTCCATGACCACTTAACCCACTTTACGTAGCTTACGTCTACAAGTCCCAAGCCTATAAGCAAAGCCGCATTGGTGGGATAGAAAACGTTGGAGAAGCCGTCACCGAAGGCGAACGCCAATATACAAAGCTGCGGGGAAATGCCGAACACCTGAGCTATAGGCACAATTAGCGGAATAAGCATAAACGCCTTTGCCGAGCCCGATGAAATAAAGAAATTCATTACAAGTACTATAAAATATATAAACAGTACAACCGCCCATTTGGGCATTACCTGAGCTAACTCAACGGCGCCGTGCAGTATTGTATCCAAAACCTGTGCCTCTTCCAAGGTGTACTTAATTGAAGAAGCCATAAGAATCATCAAAACTGCGGGGAATATGCTTACTATACCTTGCATAAAGGATTTGCCTAATACTTTACCGCCCATACCGGTTGCAAGACAAGCGGATATGCCTGCCACAAGAAATGCCACCGCTACAATAATCATAGTATAATCCTGCAGTGCGGTAACAAAGCCCGAGCAGAATATTGCCGCTATTCCTATGCTGAGTGGTACGGCAAAGAAAATTATTCCCTTATCCATCTTATTATCGCGAATAAAGGCTTCTTCATTGGTGCACTCGTTTAACGGTCTTTCAATTTTCTTTGCGTATAATCTAATAAAGAATAATAACAGAAAATAGATAAGAACAAATGCTAATATACGCATAGATGCTCCCGAAAACATAGGCAGTCCCGCCAATTGTTGAGCAACACCTACGGTAAAAGGATTAAACACGCCTGAGGCAAAGCCGCAGCCTACGGCAAGAAGGCTCATACCAATGCCGGTCAATGCGTCCCAACCGAGATTTATTGCAAGAGCAACTACAATGGGAACGAGGGGAACACATTCCTCAAAAGAGCCTATCAATGCACCCATAGTCATAAAGAACAGAGTTGTTACAGCCATAAGAGAATAACGAAGCTTACCGAAGCGGTTCGCTATTTTATCAAGGAGATATTTCATCAGTCCGCAACGGTCAAGGGCATTAAATACACCGCCGATAACGAGTAGAAACGCAATAACCGCAATTAACGTGCCGTTACCCGATGCTCCCAATACAAGAATTGGAGAAAGAGCCCATTTCCACAAGGCTATGCCTCCGTCAACGTAGTTAAATCCGTTATCGGTGTCTATAATCATATTGCCGTTTTCATCAGGAATACGTGCATATTCGCCGCCGGGAATTACAAGAGTTAATACATACGCCGCGACCATAAGTGCAAATATTACAATTAAAGCGGTAATAAAAGACTTTACTCCTATATTCAAACCTTTTTTCTGTGACATATTTTTATGCCTCCGTGATTATTAATCGATAGAAATCAACAGCGGGTGCAAGGCAAGAGAGGTCTAAGTTTTCATTTATCGCATGAACGCTATCAAGCTGTTCGTTATCAATTGTAAATGGCGAAAAACGAATACAGTTGTCGCACACTCTGCTGAGAAAACGGCTGTCGCTTGCTCCCGTCATAATATAAGGTGTAGTTACTGTATCGGGGAATATTCTTTCAATCGCCTTTTCTACCGTCTTAAATGCATAGCTTTGTGTATCGGATATGGGCGAATCAAATACATTGCCCACAACCTCGGTTTCAATATCATATTTTTTTGCTATTTCGCTAATAACACGAATACTGTCCTTGCTTCCTTGGTGGTGGGAATAACGCATATTACCTATAACCCATGCACTCTCGGGCAATACGTTTGATTCCGTTGAGCCCGAGCACATAGTAAAGGCAATAGTTGTCTTCAGCATAGCACCTGCGGCAACCGATATTTTGGGGACCACAACGGAAAGCAACCCTTTAAAAAGCTTAGCGTTTCTAAGAAGAAACTTTACAGGTCCCTTTGTGCCTCGGGATATACGATTAAACATAGTATAAACGGTGGGTGATACCTCGGATTTAAACTGTTTGCCGTTGTCTACCTCTGCCATAAATTTACCCAATCTTACAAGGGGAGTATTGCTGTTTGGAGTAGATGCATGTCCACCCTCGGAATGAGCCGTAAACTTTAAGTCAACACAGCCTTTTTCGCCCACGCCCACCATAGCGTAGGTGCCCACTGCCCCTGCAATAGGCTCGTAAACAATCATACCGCCCTCATCAAGCACCATATCAAAGCGAATACCTCTTTCTTTCAGTGCGGCGGAAATAATGTCTGCACCAAGCCCTGTTTGCTCCTCGGTACAGGTGGACATAAAGTAAATATCACGGTTTGGAACAAAGCCTTCCATAGCAAGCTCATCTGCCGCTTGAAGCATAGCCCAAAGGCCCCCCTTGTCATCAAGAGTACCGCGTCCCCAAATCTTTCCGTCGGCAATTTCTCCCGAAAAAGCAGGGAAACGCCACTCGCCCGTTGCCGCAACAACGTCGTGGTGGTTCATAAGCAAAATGGGGGCTTGGTCTCCTTTGCCTTTCCATTTCAGCAGAAAGCTGCCCGAAAAATCTTCGTATTCAACTGCTTCAAAAATGTGGGGAAATTTTTCTCTTAGCAATTTATGAAACTGATAAAAAGCCGTTTTGTCCGTCTGTTCGTCGTATGACGTAGTGTCCATACGGATTAATTCAGCAAAAGTATCAGCATATTTTTGAGTTCTTTTATCTAACATATAGGCTCCTCTGTCTTTGCAAAAAATAAATGGGGATTTTATTTTCTTTACTATGATATCATATTTTCTACCGCATTTCAACGATTTGAGAAACATTTTTCTTTGATATGGTTTTACAACGAGGGTGGAGTATCGGTGTAACATTAAATAATGTTTTTGAAAAACAATTCTATCTTTATTTTGGTAGGTTTTTTTTGTTATGCATTGCAAGTTTAGGGGTTATATGATATAATAGCATGGATAATTATGAAACTTACTCGTTATTTTTGAAATATAGTTACAAAAACAGAGACCTTGGAGGTAGCAAGAAATATGGCAAAAAACAATATAACAGATATTGTGGATTGGGATACCATTACTAAATTTGTGATAGATGCCTTCACCGGTTACGGAGTTCCGGTGGAAGATGCAAAAATATGCGCTGACGTTCTCCTCGAGGCAGATAAAAGAGGTATAGAATCTCACGGTGTTAATCGCTTTAAGCCTGTATATCTTGACAGAATCAAGGCGGGCATACAGAATGCTGTTACTGAAATTGAAATAATAAAAGAAACGCCCACTACCGCTGTTATCGACGGACATCACGGCATGGGACAGGTAATCGGCTACAAGGCTATGAATATGGCTATTGAAAAAGCTAAAGAGTACGGTATGGGTATGGTGGTTGTACGTAACTCCTGTCATTACGGTATCGCGGGATATTATTCTTCAATGGCTACAAAAGCGGGGTGTATCGGTATGACCGGTACCAATGCACGTCCTACCGTTGCGCCTACAAACAGTGTTGAGGGTATGTTTGGAACGAACCCCTTTACAATTGGTGTACCTACCGACGAGGCGTTTGACTTCAACTTCGACTGCGCAACGTCAATAACTCAAAATGGAAAAATCGAGTACTATGACCGTATTGGCGAAAACGTTCCTGTGGGTACTATAGTAGCTGACGACGGTTCTGCCGTTGAGGGGGATGCGGGTGAGGCTCTAAAAAGAATAAATAGCGGAACTGCGGCTCTTACAACTCTTGGCGGAATAGGCGAAACACTTGGCGGTTACAAGGGTTACGGCTTTGCTCTTGCCGTTGAATTTTTGGCGTCTATTCTGCAAGACGGCTCCTACGGAAAGGCTCTTAGCGGAAAAGACGAAAACGGTAACAAGCGCCGTTACTGTCTCGGACATTGGTTTATTGCAATAGATACCGAGCATTTTATGGGTGAGGATATCGCCCGTAAAAAAGCGGGAGAAATTACACGGAGTATGCGTAATGCAAAAAAAGCTCCCGGTGCTGACAGAATATATACCGCCGGCGAAAAAGAATACGAAACAAAGTTGGCTCGTAAGAACGGAGTACCGATAAATAAGTCCGTTCAAGAAGAAATAACGGCGGTACGTGACGAGCTGAAACTTACGCAATACGTTTTTCCTTGGGAGAAATAAACGAGAAGAGGATATGAGCCAAAAACTCATATCCTCTTTGCAATAAAAAATCTTTTTTTATGTTGAAAAATATCTTGTATTGTGTTATAATCAGTAGTCAATTTTAAACAATCAGTTTTAGGTGCCTTTATTATTCGGCAGGGAGATTACTATGCACACTCGTTTTTACAATTATATAAAAAATTTTCTTTTTCCGTGTATGTTTTTTTCAATAATTGCGGGGGTTCTGTCTGCTATTATTGTTACTGCTTTTAAATTAGTTGCAGATGGTGTTATTCACATGTCG
>JAFQOB010000020.1 GCA_017395725.1 Clostridia bacterium | reverse complement strand
TGACGTTACAGTCTTTTTTTCTTCTATCTTTCCCTCTTCCGTTAATTTGAGCAGTCCTAAGTTCAAATCATTACATTCTTCAAAGTATTTATCCATATCAACTGCACCGAAGCTACCCACAACCAGCCTTATGCTTGATATTTCCTTGGGGCTTGGCAGCTTATACGCATTCATTCTCGCCAAAGCAGGAATACCGCACAAAATCACTACGAAAAAAACTGCAACTGCTGATAGAATTATACCCATTCGAAACTTAAGTCTGTCTTTACGGAATGCAAAATACGTCAATAATAATGCTGTTAATACTGTACTTATCAAAAAGGAAATAATAAATTTTGCCGACAATTGCGTCCTGTCTAAAAATCCTCTTGACCAAAACAAACCAAAAGCCACCGACAGCAAAAGAATCGATATTTTCTTATAAACCAACGTGATTATGCCTATCTTTTCAGTATTATATTTCTTTTTTTGAATAAATATCGATACCGCAATAATACCCGCAATTCCCAGTACAAAAAATATAATCATCGAAATCGCGCCTCTGAATATCAGCGGTGCCGACACAACCGGATTTAAATACAAAATAAATTCAGGAAATCTTGTGTACGGAATAATCGAAGTAGCTGAATAAATCACCTTGCATACGTTATGGATAAAAATCGGTGCAATATATAATGCTGAAAGTCCCGTAATATACCACCGTATCAGCTTTGAAACATAAAACACAGCAGAGCAAATAATTATCCAGACATACGCAAGTATACCTAACAATACACCCACAAACAAAATAACAAAAATCGATACATTAAAATGCTTAGAAATTAAGGCGCAAACTATACAAATAGCAGTTTGAAGCATTATACAAAGAAAAATCGGCAGCCACAGTGAAAAAATTCGCAAATTCGCCGGAATTTCGTTGCCTTCTTCGGTCTTGTTATTTCTTAAATAGTGCGGTGTCAGGAGTATAATTCCCAAAAGAACACATATCATCAAAAATGATAACATAAGTGAATAAATGCCATCTGGCTGAAAAAAGTTATCCGACCTAAACACTCCCGGCAAACAGTATGGGTTCATCAATAACATTACCAACAACAATAAAAAAATAAATATACCGCCGCCGGAATTTATACATATATTCTTTACGTTTTTGGTTAATCTAAAAACATATTTTGTTTTACCGGTATTCTCCATATCTTCACCGCCTTTGTATGTATTATAGCATATCAGTAATGGGAAATCAAGGAAATTTAATTGGTGGATCTTAAACACTATCGCTTTCGTTCCATTGAATAAAATATTTATCCCCTAAAAAAGAAAAAATTCTTGCTTATGCAAGAATTTTTAAGAAGTAACGGCAATCAGGAGCCTTGCTCCCGAACCCACACCAAAGGAGCTTTTTGAAAAAAGCCCCTTTGGAAACCGCAAAAACTTCTATACATACATTAGTTAGTGCGTTGAGGTAAAGTTTTTGAGAATTTGGGAACACCAAATACTCAAACATTAGTTAGTGCGAAAAATTATATTTTTTCAAAACCGATAAGCAGTCCACCAAGCTCTGCGTAAAAACTACATAGTCCTCGGCAATTATACACCTTTACGTCAATCTTGTTAAACTCAGCCTTTAAACTGTCCAGAACTCTATTTGCAAATTCTTTATTGAAGCAATGGGATATTCTAAGCTTACCGCCTTTGTATCCCAATTTTTTCAACTGTTCAACAATAGATTCAAGCGCTCTTTTTTCTCCTCTGCACTTTTCAAGCATCTCAAGGTCCCCCCTGTCACTCGCCTTTCCAAGTGCCCGTATTCCAAGTACACCCGCCATCTTCGCGGCAATATGGCTTACTCTTCCGTTGTTCGCAAGATTCTTCATCGACTGCAGCATAAACAATAAGCCTGTGTTTTTCATATACTTATCAATCTCTTGGCATACTTCGTCAAATTCCATCCCCGATTTAACTAATTCGGATATTTTTTCAATTATCAAATACATTTCCGGTCCCGTCGAAAGCGAATTGATAACGTGCACCTTTCTCTCGGGATAAGCTTCCTCGTATTGCTTTTTCGCTAAACATGCGGAATTGTAACTGCCAGAAAGGGTGGCTGTAATCGTTATACAATAGACCTCATCAGCATCTCCAAAGCATCTTAAATAATCTTCTGTATTCGGACAAGATGTAGATGACTTACCCTTATAATTCTGTAAATCGTCAACCATTTGTCTTACGTCAAGGCTTGAATCGTCTGTATAAACTTTTTCTGTCGTTATAATCTTCAAAGGCGCATTGTCAAACGCTATATCTTCAAACACCAACAAATCTGCCGATGAATCGGCTACTATCTTAATTTTTTTCATAAGTCTTAATACCTTTTGCCATTATTTTACTTTACATTTTATATTATACACAAACAATGTTGAGTTGTCAACAACATTATTTGGTAGCCCTTTTGTTCAAAACAAAATAATCTTTGCTTCTTGAATTTGTTAATATTATGTTGTATAATATTTGTTAATGCTTGTAAATCACGGAGTTTTTTAATGAATATACAGCTTTCGGACCACTTTACGTATAAAAAACTGTTTCTGTTTACTATGCCGCCTATAATGATGATGATTTTTACTTCTATCTACAGCGTTGTTGACGGCTATTTCGTTTCAAATTATATCGGTAAAACGCCCTTTGCCGCACTTAATCTTATCTATCCATTTATTATGATAATGAGCTCTGTCGGCTTTATGTTCGGTGCCGGAGGCAGTGCTCTTATTGCTAAATCCTTGGGGCAAAAACAACCGCAAAAAGCAAATATGCAATTCTCTCTGATTGTATATACTTCAATAATACTTGGCGTTATATTAGCATTGGTTGGAATAATTATTATAAAACCTGTTGCCTCATTGCTTGGCGCACAGGGGGAAATGAAAGACCTATGCGTCCTTTACGCAACCACAATACTTATTGCTCTCCCCTTTTTCGTTCTGCAATTTGAATTTCAAAGCCTCTTTATAACTGCAGAAAAACCCAAGCTTGGACTATGGACCACCATAGCTTCGGGGGTTACCAATATGATTCTTGACTGGCTTTTCATCGCTATATTTAACTGGGGCTTGGCTGGAGCTGCCATAGCTACGGCATTGGCACAGTTCGTCGGCGGCGTTATTCCTCTTATTTATTTTTCAAGAAAAAACTCAAGCCTTCTCAGGCTTTCGTCAACTGTTTTCGACAGCAGAACTCTTATAAAAACCTTTACCAACGGCTCATCGGAATTAATGTCTAACCTTTCTATGTCTCTTGTAGGTATGCTGTACAATATTCAGCTTCTAAAATACGCGGGGGAAGACGGTGTCTCAGCCTACGGCGTACTGATGTACGTAAGTATGATTTTTATAGCCATATTTATCGGATATTCGGTAGGTACCGCCCCTGTTATCAGCTTTCACTTCGGTGCGAAAAAACACAGCGAACTGAAAAGTTTGCTTAAAAAAAGCACATTGATTATATCCGTAACTTCTGTTTTTATGGTACTTCTCGGCGAAGTCCTCGCAAAACCTCTATCACTTTTATTTGTGGGGTATGACAAGGCTTTACTTGAGCTTACTCAACACGGATTTGTTATTTACTCTTTCTCATTTCTCTTTGCGGGTTTTGCCATATTCGGCTCGTCTTTCTTTACTGCCCTCAATGACGGACTTACCTCGGCTGTTATCTCATTTTTGCGTACCCTTGTTTTTCAGGTAGCCGCTATTTTGATTCTTCCCGTTATTTTTGACACCGACGGTATTTGGTATTCGCTTATTGTTGCCGAAGTACTTGCTGTAATTGTCACTGTATTCTTCCTGTTTTTAAAAAGAAAAAAATATAAATATTGGTAATATATATGAGAGGATAATATTATGGAAACAAAATCTTTTTACGTTGATTCTACCCTTTATAAAGGCAGACCTGAAAATACATCCGAAAGACTTGAAAAAGAAGTCAGAGTATACGATTTGCTCGATTCCCTCGGTATTGAATACGAAAGATCCGACCACGACGCCGCAGATACTATAGAAGACTGTGAAGAGGTTGAAAAAATTATCGGTGTTGATATCTGCAAAAACCTTTTCCTCTGTAACAGACAAATGACAAAGTTCTATATGCTTATGATGCCCGGTAAAAAGCCTTTTAAAACCAAAGACCTTTCTCAGCAAATCGGAAGCGCACGTCTTTCTTTTGCTCCCGCCGAAAAAATGCTTGAATATCTTGATATAACTCCCGGTTCGGTAAGCATTATGGGACTTGCAAACGATAAGAATATCGAAGTTCAACTCCTTCTTGACAGAGAAATATACGAAAGCGATTTCGTTCGTTGCCACCCTTGCATAAATACCTCTACACTCAAAATCAAAACCTCGGATATTCTTGAAAAATATCTCCCCCATATTAAGCACGAACCTGTAGTTGTTGATTTATAATACTTATTACATTAGCAACACTTTTGATTGGAGAGAACAAGTATGAATAAGTGCAAAATAAGACTTATGTCCCACAACCTTTGGAAAAATGACAACAACCGTCCCGAATGGGAGTCTAAAGGTCTTGACTGCTCTGCAGAAGCTCGTTATAAGGGATTTGTAAGAGTATATAAAGACCTTTTGCCCGATATTATCGGTTGTCAGGAAATGTCAGCTCTTATGGCAGAAAAACTGATAAACGGCTGTTCTAAAGAAGGGTTAAAATACGCTCTTCTCTGGGGTAAGGATACACCCATACTCTATCGTCCAGAAAGGTTTGAACTTATTGACTCCGATTATTTTCTTTATCCCGAAGAAGTCCCCGGCTACAAGGGTTGCTTTAACAACTATAAAACAAAGTCTTGGAGCATCGCTGTTTTTCGCGCAAAAGATAACGGAAAGCTATTTATCTTTGCATCAACACACCTTTGGTGGAAAAGCTCGCAGCCAACTGAACCGAATTATCAGCCACATTCCGCCGAAGCAAGAGTATATCAGATTAATTTGCTTATTGAAAAGATAAGATGTTACCAAGAAAAGTACAACTGCCCCTCTGTAATCGTTGGAGACTTGAATGCGGGATATGATTCAAAATGCGTTCAGTCTGCTCTAAATAACGGCTATTCTCACGCACACGATATTGCAACCGAATACGTTGACGAAAGCGCTGGTCTTCACTATTGCTTCGGCGACGGGTTTGAAAGCTATTACTATGACTATCCCTTTGAAAGAGCAATTGACCATATTTTAATTAACGGCAAAGAAAACCTTGTCGTACGCCGCTTTGAGCGCTATTCCCCAGAATACTATTTGCCCCTGTCAGACCATTCACCTACATTTATTGATGCGGAAATATAAAAATATGATTAACAAAGCATATCTTGAAATAACAAATATTTGTAATATGTCTTGCTCGTTTTGCCACAAAACGCAAAGGTCTTTGCGTTCTATGAGCAAAGATGAATTTGATTTTCTTACGGATAGATTAAAAGGTAAAATTAAATATTTGTACTTTCATCTTATGGGAGAGCCTACACTTCACCCCGATTTGCCTGACTTTATTTCAAGCGCAAAAAACAAAGGCTTTTTGCCTATAATCACCACCAACGGCTCACTTTTAGGCAAAATCGGCGATAATTTATTGTATGACGCTCCACACAAGATAAGTATATCTCTTCACGCACCTGCCGCAAATGAGGCATTTGCCGATGAGAATTATCTTATAAACTGTATTGACTTTGCAAAAAGCGCAGCAAAATCAGGCTGTTACATTGCCTTTCGCCTATGGAATCTGGGGGGCGAGGGCGAAGACGAAAATATTAGAATTATTGAAAAATTAAAGCAAAGTTTTCCAAATGAGTGGACTGACATCAGAAACGGTTTTGGTAAAAAATTATCGGACTGTATTTACCTTGAATTTGCAGAAAAATTCGATTGGCCCGATATTAATCTAACGGAAGAAAACCAAAGTGACGTATTCTGTTACGGTCTTCGTGACCAGATAGGCATACTTTGCGACGGAACGGTAGTCCCTTGCTGTCTTGATGCCGACGGAAATATCCCCCTCGGTAATCTGTTTGAAACCGACCTTGATTCTATTTTAAATACAAAAAGAGCAAAAAATATATATAACGGCTTTAGCCAAAGACGTGCAATCGAAGAACTTTGCCGCAAATGCGGTTACGCAAAAAAATTTAGTAAAAAATGAGAATAAAAAAAGTTTTTTCATGGGAACTTTTTGAAAAAAGTTCCCATACCCTCAAAAACTTTGGATAAAAAGGATACATAACAAAAAACAATGGCGGTATGTGGGCAAAGCCCACATACCGCCATATTCTTATTAAACTTCTTTGCCTTCTTCTCTAAGCTTATCAAGCTTAGTGTTACGGAAATAAAGTGCTACGTCAATTGATATTTCAATAAAGTTAAGTACGTAGAAGAAGAATCCAAGGTAGAATACGAATGCACCAAAACCTGCAGCTGTAGGATAGCCGAGTGCTGCAACTTGAATTATCTTTCTTGCGATACCGAAAGCGTAACCTACAAGAAGAAATACTTCAAAGAACAAGGACTTTCCTTTTGCGGTTCTCGAAATGAGAGATTTACGAATGGATACGGGCCATGAAAGTCCAAAACAGAATATTGTAAGAGCCTCAAAAAGCTCTGTCAAAAGATGAAGATCAAACATAATTTATTCTCCTTTTTATAATCCTTATGCCAAATAATTTTTATTAGCTCTGTTTGTATAGTCGGGAAGGAGCTTAGGAGAAACAGCCTTTGTTTCAAGCTTTGCCTCTTCAATTTCTTTTTCAAACTTCGCAATATGGTCAAGTGTAAGCTTTCCAACCTTTGTCTCTTTAGCCTTTGCCGCCGCAGACTGTCCTGCGCTTCTGCCAAATACGATTATATCGAGCAAAGAGTTACCCATAAGTCTGTTCTTACCGTGTATACCGCCTACAGCTTCACCTGCAACAAAGAGGTTGTTAACGTTTGTCGTCATACAGTCGGGGGTTATATCAAGACCGCCGTTCTGGTAGTGAAGTGTGGGATATATAAGAATAGGCTCTTTGCGGATATCAATACCGTACTGACCGAACATTCTCATCATAGCGGGGATTCTTGCTTCAATTGTACCCTCGCCGCCTATCTTCTCAATCATAGGTGTATCAAGCCATACTGCAAGACCGTTGCCGGTATCAATACCGTTGCCTCGCTCTAAACATTCTCTGATTACAGAGGCGGCAGTTACGTCTCTTGTTTCAAGGGGATGCATAAATACTTCGCCGTTCTTATTAACAAGCTTAGCACCCAAAGAACGTACCTTTTCAGTTACGAGAGCACCAAATATCTGTTCCGGGAATGCTGCACCTGTGGGGTGATACTGCAATGTTTCTGCATACATAAGCTTTGCCCCAACTCTGTAACCGAGTACGAGACCGTCTGCTGTAGCACCGTAATGGTTAGACGTGGGGAAGCCCTGATAGTGCATACGTCCCGCACCGCCCGTTGCAATAATAACCGTCTTTGCCTTTGCAACGTACAATTCCTTTGTTTCCATATTCATAAGAACTGCACCCGCAGCGTTACCCTTTTCGTCAAGGATAAGCTCAATTGCCGCTGTAAAGTCAACTACGGGAATTTCACGGTTCAATACTTCGTCGCGAAGTGTTCTCATAATCTCTGCACCCGAATAGTCCTTCGCCGCGTGCATTCTCTTTCTTGAAGTACCGCCGCCGTGTGTTGTTATCATATTTCCTTCAGCATCTTTATCGAACTCAACACCAAGCTTTGAAAGCCACTGAATAGCCTCGGGAGCATCGCAAACAAGCTTTGAAAGAAGCTCTCTCTTTGCCGCAAAATGCCCGCCGCCAAACGCGTCAACAAAGTGTATTGCGGGAGAGTCGTTAGGCTTATCTGCCGCCTGAATACCGCCCTCTGCCATCATTGTATTTGCATCACCGATACGGAGCTTTGTTACTATCATAACATTAGCACCCGCTTCGTGCGCCTCAATAGCCGCAGAAGAACCTGCACCGCCGCCGCCGATAACGAGTACATCTACGTCATAATCGGGATTTTCAAGGTCAACGGAGTCTGCTGTTATTCTGCTGTGTGCCTGAAGCATTTCCGCAAGCTCGTGGGGAACCTTGTCGCCCTTGTTTGCACCTATCTTCAGTTCGCTGAATTCTTCCTTTTTATAGTCGGGGTGGAATGCCGCAAGTAAATCTTCTTTCTGCTGAGCTGTCATTCTTACAGGCTCGTAAGCAATATTTTTGTCTCTCGCCGCTTCTACTGCCGCAAGGGATTCTCTGAAATTCTCTGAATACATTTAGCCTTACCTCCCCTTTATTTCTCAATCTCACGAGTATTGTACAGCTCTTTCAACTCTTCAATAGGCTTCTGCATCAAAGCCTCGATAAGTTCATTGAAATCACCGTTTTTAATCTCTTTTACTCTGTCTTCAAGGTGTTCGCATCCCGGTGCAAGATACTTGCCGTTAATTCTTCTTGCAAGCATCGCAACCTGAGGATGTGAAATACCCGCAGGACATCTTGACGAACATACACCGCACATTACGCAGTCAAAAGAAAGGTCTGCACACTTTTCAAAATCGCCTCTCTGTGCGTAAGCTATGTACTGCATAACGTTAAGTCCCTGTGTACAGCTCTTTGTACAAGCGTTACAGCCTACACAAGCGTATATCTCAGGGTAAAGCTGCATCATAACAGCCTCTGTCGTAGGAATCTTTTCGATATCATATCCCTGTTTTACCAACGGGAAGAAAGGCAGAGTCGCAATATACATATTGTCTTCAACCTTTGTCTGACAAGCAAGACAAGCCTTGAGCTCTCTGTCGCCCTTTATACGATATATGGTAGCACAAGCTCCGCAGAAGCCGTTACGGCAACCGCAACCGCGTACCAACTGATATCCCGCATATTCCATAGCGGTCATTATTGTCAAATTATCGGGAACGGAATACTTCTTCCCGAAAAGAAATATATTAACCATTTTTTCCATTAACTTTTCTCCTTTAATACTCATCGGGAAGTTCCCCAAGTTCATCATATCTGAATACAGGTCCGTCTTTACATACGTATTTTGAACCTATGTTACAACGTCCGCATTTTCCAACGCCGCACTTCATACGAAGTTCCATTGTCGTATATATCTGCGTATCCTTAAAACCAAGTTCTTTGAGTGCGGCAACCGTAAATTTAATCATTATGGGAGGTCCGCAAACTATCGCAACTCGGTCGGGTGTATACTGAAGCTCTTTTACGTAGTTGGGAACGAAGCCAACGTGCTTAACCCAGTCGGGATCTTCCTTATCAACCGTTAGATAAATATACATCTCTTTATCCTTGGTCCACTCGTTGAGTATCTCGTTATAGTTTACAAGGTCGTCCATACTTCTTGAGCCGTATACAAGGTTTATACTCTTGTAATTATCTCTGTAGTGACGGCAATAGTTAATTACCGAACGGAGAGGAGCAATACCGATACCACCAGCAATGAACAAAAGCTTCTTGCCTCTGAATTCATCGGATTCAACGGGGAATGCGTTACCGTAAGGTCCTCTTATTGTAATCTGCTGACCTACCTCTGCCTGATGGAGCCAGTCGGTTACACAACCGCACTTCTTTATGGAAAATTCCATATACTCGGTATTGGTAGGAGACGAGGTTATCGAAAACATAGCCTCGCCCACACCGGGGATAGAAAGCATAGCGCACTGTCCGGGCATATGCTCAAACGCCTTCTTGCCGTCGGGAGTTACTACTCTAAACGTCTTAATATCTGCAGTGTCTATTCTTATATCGGTTATAACACCAACCTTAGGGATAAGGGTCTCGTTAACGTTATTCATTTTCCTTACCTCCCAACTTTTTCATTACCTTTACTATATTCATTGATATAGGGCATCTTGATACGCATCTGCCGCAACCGACACAGCCGAATATTCCCTCATTGTTTTCGGGATAATATACAAGCTTGTGCATAAATCTCTGACGGAAGCGTTCCTTTTGACTGTTTCTGTTGTTTCCGTGAGCCATTCTCGTAAACTCGGAATACATACACGAATCCCAACATCTGTATCTAATAACACCCTTGCCTGTGTTAAAGTCCTTTATATCGTAGCACTGACAAGTGGGGCATACAAAAGTACAGGTTCCGCAACCGAGACAGGTTTCGGACAGCTCTGCCCACTCGGGACTGTTGAAATACTCATCTGTCTTTCCGCCGCCGAATTTTGACGTATCAAGGTCGGCTAAGGGAAGCTTTTTCATTATCTTCGCAATCTTTTCTTTCTGCTCGGTTACCTTTTCTTCAGTCGCCTCTTCGGTTATATCTTCAAGAAGCTTAATAAGCTTTTCGCCCTTTTCCGTATTAGGCTGTAAATAAAGCTCGGTCTCTGTCTTCCAAGCAGATACGTCAGCCTTAGGGTCTGCCGCATCTATACCGAACGCAGAGCAGAAGCAAGTCTCGCTTGGTCTTGTACAAGCAACGGCAACGATTATACCGTGTTCACGCTTTGTAGCATAATAGCTGTCACATGGGTCAACCAAAAATACTCTGTCAAGTATATCAAATGCCTTTACATCACAGGCTCTTACACCGAATACTACAAAATCCTCCGATGCTTTTCTTGTATCAATAACCTCAATATTCTTGCCCTCGACCTTGAATTCCATCATATCCTCTGTCTGAGGAAAGAAGAAATCCTTAGGGCTTTTTACGGTATTAAGAGCATTGCTCCATTTTTTACCCTCTTCCCATTTCGTGTATGCGGCTCTGCCGTCGTTTTGGTCTACAGGAAGATACAGGGACATTGATTTTGATATTGCTTCAAAAAGCATATCAATTTTTTCTAAAGCTATCTTACGCATTTTCGTCCCCCCTATCAAAAACTTCACCGGGTTCAACATCATTCAAGGTGTAGTCAACAAGAGGTGCACGTGAGCCAACCTCTGCCCCTGCCTGATAATCGCCGTAAAATTCGTTTATGTCCTTGATAAACTTTCTGTTCAAAAGGTGGAGAGGAATATTCTGAGGACATACTCTTGAACACTCACCGCAGTCTGTACATCTGCCCGCAACGTGATATGCTCTTATAATATGGAAAAGCTTTTCCTCAAAACTATTTGCGGGAGATTTATTCTCAACACCTGACTTAGGATTGTCAAACACACACTTTTCACAAGTACAAGCAGGACATGCATCACGGCAAGCGTTACATCTTATACACTTTGAAAGTTCGTTCTGCCAGAAAGCAAATCTTTCGTCGGCAGTCATATTCTCTAATTTTTCAACCTCGTCAAAACGGTTGGAATCAATTACTTCTCCCGATTCTCCTAAAAGTTCATCATAAGCAACGTGTTTCTTACTCTTACAGTTTACACATCTTTCTGCAAGAACGTCTGCCTTCGCTATTGTCATATCGTCATTATAAAGTGTCTTTACAACAACATCTTCGCCACTGCAGTCAACGGAAAGTATACCGTCTCCCGCAATCTTCTTTACCTTTTCTATATCAATCATTCCGTCGCACTGTACGCCTATTGCATACACCTTGTCTCTGTCAAATCTGTGCTCGGTCAATAACTGATTAAAACTATATGTATCACAGGGCTTCAAAAATATAAGAATCTTCTTTTCTTTATTGTCGGTGTTAAGACTTACAAGTCCGTGTCCCGCTACTTTTTCGGTCCTCTTTACAAGATATTTGGAAAGGTTTGCCGCTGAAAAATCACCGTATACAAACTCTCTGTTCAATTCTTCAACACTTGCAAAAACAGCCGGCGTTACGTCATATTCGTATTCGCCCTTCTTCCAACCGAGAACCATAGATACAGTACCGTTGCTTAAAAGTTCGGTTGCCTTTTCGATAAGCTGTTTACTTGTTATCTTTTGCATCTTAAGTCCTCCAATCTCTTGTTTTCACCAAGTGAAGCAACAGTCTGCACGAAATCGTTCATTGTCGCCGCAAACTTTGCACCCTCAGCCGCAGATACCCATTCAACACGGGTACGTTCTTTCTCTATACCGAGGAAATCAAGCATAGAAAACAACGTCGCCATACGTCTTCTCGTATAGTAGTTACCCGACGTATAGTGGCAGTCACCGGGGTGGCAACCGCATATAATTACGCCGTCAGCACCTCTCTGAAACGCTCTTAAAATAAACATAGGGTTTACTCTGCACGAGCAAGGCACTCTTATTATCTTTACTTCTGCGGGGTAGTTAAGTCTGTTGTTTCCTGCAAGGTCGGCGCCCGCATACGAACACCAGTTACAGCAAAACGCTACTATTAAAGGCTTATATTCATTCATTTGCATATCGCGTCTACCTCCGCCATAATTTGTGTATTCATAAATCCGTTAAGATCCATAGCTCCCGAAGGACAAGCAACGGTACATGCTCCGCAACCCTGACATACTGCAGGATTTACAGTCGCCACTCTTCTTACCTTAACCGTTCTGTTAGGTCCGGGGAATTCTTTGTCTTCATAACTGATTGCACCGTAAGGACATACTCTTTCACAGCTTGAACAACCGTTACACATAAGCTGATTTGAACTTGCAACACAGGGGTTACCCATAAGCTTATCTTTTTGAAGAAGTCCGATAACCTTTGATGCCGCAGCTCCCGCCTGAGATACTGTCTCGGGAATATCCTTGGGACCCTGACACGTTCCTGAAAGGAACACGCCTGCTGTAGGACTTTCTACGGGACGAAGCTTGGGGTGTGCTTCTGTAAAGAAGTCGTTTGTATCCATACTTGCAGTAAGCATTGTAGCCAAAGGTCTTGCCGTCTTATCGGGTTCAATTGCCGCCGCAAGAACTACAAGGTCGGCATCTATCTTTATCTGCTTGTTTGCAATAAGGTCGGAACCGCGTACCATAAGCTTATCACCCTCGGGTGTAACCTTACCAACCATACCCTTAATATAATTTACACCGTACTCTTCAACAGCTCTTCTCTGGAACTCGTCAAAGTTCTTACCGGGTGTTCTTACGTCTATGTAAAATACCGTAACTTCGGTATCGGGATATTTATCTCTTGTAAGCATTGCGTGTTTTGCAGTATACATACAGCATATCTTTGAGCAATATTCCTTGCCCTTTTCAGCGCACGATGCGCATCTTGAACCAACGCACTGTACAAATACTATCTTATGTGGGTGCTTACCGTCGGAAGGACGGAGCAACTTACCTGCAGTAGGACCTGCAGCATTGGTAAGTCTTTCAAATTCGAGAGAGGTAATTACGTCCTTTGACTGACTGTATGCAAACTCGTCAAACTTTTCCATAGAAATAGGTTCAAAGCCTGTTGCAACTACGATAGCACCGTACTTCTCTTCAATTATCTCGTCTTTTTGCTTATAATCAATAGCTCCCGCCGCACAAATCTTGGAACATACCCCGCACTTGCCGTTCTTAAGCATATTACAGTAATCGGAGTCGATAGTAGCAACCTTGGGTACTGCCTGTGCAAAAGGAATATATATGGCGCGTCTGTTGTCCATACCAAGATTAAACTCGTTGGGGACTTTTTTCTGAGGACATTTTTCTATACAAGCACCGCAACCTGTACACTTGGTTTCGTCAACGTATCTTGCCTTTTTCTTAATCTTAACCTCAAAGTTACCTACAAAACCCTTTACAGCCTCAACCTCGCTGTAAGAGAAAATTCTGATATTCTCATTCTGCGCCGCATCAACCATCTTAGGTGTCAATATACAAGCCGCACAGTCGAGAGTCGGGAACGTCTTGTCAAGCTGAGCCATCTTACCGCCTATCGTTGGCTTTTTCTCAACTATATCAACAGGAAATCCCGCGTCTGCTATATCAAGAGCTGTCTGTATGCCTGCTATACCGCCGCCGATAACAAGTGCTCTCTTTGTCACGGGTGATTCACCGGGAATCAGGGGAGCGTTAAGGTTAACCTTTGCAACTGCCGCCTTGCCCAATATTATCGCCTTTTCAGTACCTAAAGGCATTTCCTTATGTACCCACGAGCACTGCTCACGGATATTCGCAATCTCAACCATATAAGGATTAAGTCCAGCCGCCGAAGCTGTCTTACGGAAAGTAGCCTCGTGCATACGGGGTGAGCAAGAGCATACAACTATTCCCGTTAAGCTGTGTTCTTTTACGGCATCTTTTATTAAATCCTGCCCTGCCTGTGAACACATATACTGATAATCGGTGGAAAAGACAACACCGGGTTCGTTCTTTAATGCTTCTGCAACCGCCTTAACGTCTACCGTTCCGGCAATATTGCTTCCGCACCAGCATACAAATACGCCAATTCTCTGCATTATTCTTTTCCTCCTTACTTACTGTATTTTCTGAATGCGCTGACAATCGCCTGCTGAGGAATATCCTCATCAAGATATTTTGCAATACCGTCAGCTTTCAAGTGGTTACTGTCTTTCTGTCTTATTACCGACAGCTTAACTGCCTCCACAAGCTTTGCCGGTTCAACACCTCTGGGGCATCTGTCTATACAAGCAAAGCAAGAAAGACATTTATAGAGTGATTTTGATTCGAGCAGAGGCTCAATATCCCCCGACTCAACCATATATACAAATTGGTGAGGGTGATATTCCATCTCGTCAAAAGACGGACAAGTGGCAGTACATTTACCGCACTTCATACACTTCTTGGGATTAACTCCGCTTGAACGGATTATATCTTCCTTCAAATACTTATTCTCCATCTTTTTCCTCCTTTACACCCAAAGCCTCTGCAAGAAGCTCGGTAAAGTATACTACGGGAATATCGGCACCGTTTTTAATAAGATTATATTTGCAAAGAGGACAAGCGGTTATTATCATTTCCGCCCCAAACGCCTTTGCGTTTCTTATAATATCATTACTTCTCTTTTCTGCAGCCGCAGGGTCCTCCAGCGCTATGTAACCGCCGCAACACTCGTTTCTGTTCGCGTAAATTACGGGCTCTGCACCCATAGCTGTAATAAGGTCTTCCATTATCTTCGGGTTCTCGGGGTCGTCCATCTTCATAACAGAACCGGGTCTAAGCAAAAGACAGCCGTAATACGCTGCAATCTTTTTATCCTTAAGCGGATTTGTAACAGTTTCCCTTACCTTATCAAAGCCTACAACGTCTCTGAGAAGCTCAAGATAGTTATATACTTCCGTTTCGCCGTTATATGCCTCTTCTTCAGCCATATATCTGTTAACCTTATCTGCAAACTCCTTATCATTTTGCATAACGTAATTCGTCTGCTTGATAACGTTATGACAGCCGGAGCATACTGTAACAAGCGGTTGTTCTTTTGCCTTTGCCGCCTTCAATGCTCTTACTGACGAAAGCTTGCTTGCAATTTCGTCCTTTGCAGTGGAAAATACTCCGCCGCAACACTGCCACTCTTCTATCTCTTCCAACGTTATACCTAATTTTTCGGCGCACTTATATGAATACTTATCAAGCTCCTTTGCCTTATTCTTCAACGTACAGCCCGGAAAATAGCTTACTTTCATTTATTAAGACCTCCATATTAATCCGAAGAACCGTTTCTTCGACAAAAAACAATCCCCCATTAAAACATATAAGTATATAATATCATATTTTTCTTAACTTGTAAATTACCAAAATGTTCAATCAGTATTATCAATATAGATAACACAAATATCTATATATATATCGATTTATTTGTAAAGATATAACCAACAGCCAAATTACTTTTCTACTAAAAACAAAAAAGAGGACTATTTAATGCTCCTGCATCATAATCCTCTTTCGGTTTATTCAGTCAACTTTACGAATATACAGACGTTATTCCGAGATATTCTTCAAGGCAAACACCGCTTTCGTAAACAGCCGTTGCTGTGTCAACACCCAAATAACGCACGTGCCAAGGCTCGTACATATATCCTGTTATATGCTCTTTATTCTGCGGATATCTGATTATAAATCCATATTTGTGACAATTTTCAGCAAGCCACTTACCTTGTTTGCTGTTTCCAAATGCCTCGGTCAATTCATTCAAGTCAAATGCAAGACCTGTCTGATGCTCGGAATGTCCCGGGCGCGCCGAATACCTATCTGCCGCTGCTTGACCGTCTTTTTTTACATAGTTGTTATAAACGGTATACTGTCTGTCATAACTTCTGTAGCCCGATGCTATCCAAAGAGTAATTCCCTCTTTTTTAGCATCTGCAAACATCTTGTCGAGAGCCGCTTTTGCCTCGGGGTCAACTCCCTTAGCATAAGTCTTCGGAAGCGCATAAGTCTTGTTTACTATCAAAATCCCCTGTATGTAAGTAGGTGAATCTACAGTCGTAGGTGGTTGGGTTTCAGGTGCCTTTGTTTCGGGCGCTTTTGGCTCTGTTTGCGGTACTGTGGTTATAGGTGCTGTAGTCTCAGTCTGCTGTACTGTCTCTTGGGTAGTTTCAGGCTTCGTTTCCGGTATATCGGTCTCAGGCACCTCTTTCAAGGTTTCTCCAAAAACTTCGGAATCAAGGGGCTTCATATTACCCAAATCGCCGTTTATTGAACCGCAACCCACAAGCGTTATCGCCAATATTATAAAAATCACCGTGCAAAGTATTTTATTCCGAATCATTATTTTTTCCGCCTTTTTATTGCAAAAAACTGTTTTTGTACAACCATTATACATTAGCACATAAAAAAAATCAATAACGTTATTTGTTAATTTTATTATTTTCCAAAACCTTTATTATACCGTCTAAACCAAATCTTTTTCGTGAAGAATCACACCGTTCTTAACCAAAATACTCTGAAGCTCTTTTACGTCAAGCTTTGAAAAATCCTCTGTCATAGCCGCCGCAGTTCCCGCCGCTTGCCCTGTCACAGCACAGCAAGGAATAACGCGCATAATATCCCACATACTGTCGGTTACAGAAACACATCTTCCCGCTGTTATAAGATTCTTTACCTTGCTTGAAAACAGAGTTGAAAAAGGCACTTCGTATATAGGCCCTCTCTTTCTCCAGTCGGATATCATACCTATGGAGTCTTCAAAATATTTGTGCTCTTCTTTACTGTCAAGTATATATTCACCAACAATTTTCCTTGTCATTCGAATTTGCGGAATAGTCGCTATAGACGTGGGAACCAAAGTCTCATCACTCTGTCTTTTTGATTTCACGTTATTAAGAGTTGAAGCGTGGGATAACTGCACCATTTCCGATAACTCGTTTCCGTCAAGTCCGCTAAACCTCTTATTTACCAACAGTTTAACTCTATTCTTTTCAGTCTTCTTTTCGTCGGGAATATCGGCAAATCCAATAGTATTAAGGTTATAGCCGTTTTTGCCTAAAGAATAATACCAAGCCGCCAAAACGTTTCCCTGTTTGAAAGTCTCGGTAGGTGCATCTGCAAAAAGTGCTATATCACAATCCCCCGTCGCATCAACAACATTTCTTACCGAAATCGCCTGTCTGCCCGATTTGTTCTCAACAATAACCGCATCTATTTTATCGTTGTTTTTGCTTACACCAACGGCATAACTGCCATACAGTATCCTAACGTTATTCTCAAGTAACAGCTGCTCTGCAAGAATAGCAAAAAGCTGAGCATTATACTGCACTTCAAAGCGTTTATCTTTGTCGGTGCGTTTTGTAACGTCGTCATTATCCAGCCAATTATCAGGATATTTGTCCTCATATCCCATCGAAATCGATAGTCTGAACAGCTCTTCTGCAATTCCGTAAGAAACCTGCTTTCCCATTCCGTCGCATAAAGGTAAATATATAGTAATAAGTCCCGCAGTACCGAGTCCGCCTAAAATATACTCCCTTTCCAAAAGCATAACGTCTTTCCCCTGTCTTGCCGCAGCAAGAGCAGCAGAAATACCCGCAAATCCACCGCCGCATACAAGAACCTCACATTCGGCAGTTATTTTCGTCTCTATATTCTCTTTTATCGTCATATTTCTTACCATAAAAAACACCTGCTTTCGCATTTCAGTATAACATAAATAAATATATTTTTCAATACACCCCTACTTTCTTTAAGGAAGAAAGTAGGCAAAGAACCTTACCTCTCTGGTCTGTGCGACCCCAAAGGCTCGCCCTACGGGAGAGCTGTCAGCGAAGCTGACTGAGAGGGATTTCAAGGAAGAAAGTAGGCCCGCTTTCTTTCGCAGAAAGCTTGGCAAAGAACTTGCCTCTCCGGTTTGTGCAAACATAGAGCCTCTCCCTACGGAAGAGGTGAATTTTGCGAAAGCTTGGCAAAAAAAGAGTGTGTATAGGCTTTTTTACCCATACACACTCGTGCTTTATTTTTTCTTTGGCTTTCTTATACGGTTGAGCTGTTTATTCATCTTAAGCAACTCTTCTTTGGTTAAAGTAACATTCATCATACCAACCATTGTTGAAAGTCTGAGTACTGTAAAGCCACCCAGCATTTCCATAAGACCGCTGCCTGATTTAAGGTCTACGTCAAATCCGCCCGCTTTCTTTTCGCCCGACTTATTCTTCTTACCCTCGCTCATTTTCTTCTTCATAGTAAGTCCAAGTCTTACCATCCAAAGCTTTCCGCCGACAGTTTCCATAATGTCGGAAATCTTATCGTTAAGAGAAAATCTGCCTTCGGGAGCGTCAATATCAAACCAGTTAAGTACTGCACCCTTTTCAACCAAAACGTAGTCCATATTTCTCTCTTCAACCTTGCGTATCTTACCCTCATCAGAAAAATCACCCGCTTTTGCGACAATAGTGCTTTCTCCAACGTTCTTAACGTCAAAGTAGAAGAAATGGTCCTCGGCTGTCTTCTTGCCAATGCTTTCGCCGTTTACAAAAAGCTCAACTTCGGGAAGGTTTGAATATACCGTAACCTTAGTTACATCTTCAACTCGGTCAATATATCTCTTTCCGCACAAGTGAACAAAAGGCTCATCGGAAAGCCATGCCTTATATGCATAGAATGCGTCCTTCTTATATTTTCTGTCGATAGTAACAAGTCCTTTATGGTTCTGTCCGTTTTCTCCGCCCTCTGCTCTCGCATCGGCACCGAAGTCAAACATATTCCATACGTGAGTTGCCCACATATATTTTCTTGTAAAGAACTGTTTTATAAGCTCCTCGTGATAATATGCCTGATATTCTTCAGTATAGTCGCCCTGCTTGGGATCGCTTGTGTGCCAGTTAAGAGCCTCACAGCCATATTCGGAACAACCAATCGGAATATTCGGGTGAGTAGCGTGGAACTTGTCAAACCAAGGTCCGTTCATTGTAGTATCGCCGCCGTACCAACCAAAATAGTGGTTATATGAAACAACGTCGGGAATCTGCAAATATGGGTCGTCCATCTTACACATAGATACTGCCGCAATAGTAGTAAGACGTGTCTTATCCATATCGTGAACAAGGTCGTTTAAAATACGGTGGTTTTCAAGAAGGTCATCATCTGAACCGCCGATAGAAATCTCGTTTGAAAGTCCCCATACTACGATAGAGGGGTGGTTATAGTTCTGAGTAACCAACTCTTTCATCTGAGAAATCGTATTCTCGCGTCCGCCGGGCATATGCTTTGAAATATATGGAATTTCAGCCCAGATAACAAGACCGCGTTCGTCGCAAAGGTCATAGAAATACTGGTCGTGCTGATAGTGAGCAAGACGAATTGTTGTAGCACCAACCTCGCAAATAAGGTCGATATCTTCTTCGTGATGTTCGGGAAGAAGAGCGTTACCTACACCCCATCTGTCCTGATGACGTGATACGCCGCGAAGGGGGTATTCTTCGCCGTTAAGAATAAATCCGTTGTCGGGATCTATCTTAAAGCTTCTGCAACCGAAACGGTTACATACGTTATCAACAACCTCGCCGTTTTCAACAATCTCAACTTCACAGCAATAAAGATAAGGATTACGGCGACCGTGCCAAAGGTTAACGTCCTTCATCTCAAAAGTAACCTTAGACTCAGTCGTTTCTATCTTATCAAGCTCTTTTTCATCTTTATCGTAAATTGTATAAACAAGCTTTTGATTTTCCTTAAGGTTTTTAACGAATACCTCTACGTCAACCTTAGCATCTTTGCCCTCAACCTTAGGGGTTATCATAAGACCGGGACCGCCGTAATAGTCAAGGTCAAAGTGAGAATTGTTTACGCAGATAAGATTAACGTTACGGTAAATACCGCCGTAAAACGTAAAGTCTGCCATCTGAGGATAAACCGTTTCGGTGGGTGAGTTTTCAACAACAACGGCAATTTCAGTTTCTTCTGCCATTTCTTCTGTAATATTAACACGCCACGTAGAATAACCGCCGTCGTGGTGGGCAAGCTTCTTGCCGCCTACGTAAACGTCTGCAGAAGAGTTTGTTCCGCGAAACTCAATATAGTAAAGGTCTGCTTCGGGAAGGTCTGCCTTTTTTATTGTCTTCTTATACAAACAGCTTCCGCGAAAATAATCGTTTCCGCCGTCCTGACCGTCAATCGCATTCCAAGAAGGAGGGAGGTTTACAGCCTCGCCTTCGTTTGCCAAAACGTCGGTTGTATTTTTTACAAAAAGCCAAGCATCATTAATATTTATAATGTTTCTCATTAAATTTCTCCTTTGGATTA
>JAFQOB010000275.1 GCA_017395725.1 Clostridia bacterium | reverse complement strand
GACGGGAAGGTCTGTAAATATCCTCAAGCTCTGTCATAGTTTTTGCGTTTTCGATTGATGCGGAAATTTCTTCTGTAAGATTTCCCTGTTCATCAATAAGACGCTTTATTTCCTCTTTCTTTTCTTCTAAATTACGAAGATATGTAAGACGGTCATAAAAGCCTCTTAAAATCTCGTCAGAAAGCTCTCCTGTTGCTTCTTTTCTGTATCGGGCGATAAAGGGAATGGTGTTACCCTCGTCGATAAGCTTAACCGTATTGTCTACCTGAGTTTGTTTAATACCGAATTCCTCGGCAAGTGTCTTGTTGATATCCATATATGTGAACTCCTTTATTTTGTCTGTCTTAAAAGAATATCTATTTCTTCTTGGGTTAGATAACGCCATTCACCTCGGCTTAGCGTGGTATCGAGGGGAAGTGTACCGAATTCAACGCGTTCAAGAAAAATAACTTTATTGTTGACTGCTTCAAGCATACGTTTTATCTGGTGGTACATACCTTCAACAATGGTAATATAAAGCTCGTTTTCAGCTGTTCTTTGTACCTTGGCGGGACGTGCCACGTCTCCTTTATCCAATTGTACACCATATTCAAGCATTTTGATGTCGTTTTCTGTAACAGGGAGAGCTGTTTTTACGTGATATATTTTGCTTACGTGTCTTTTGGGTGATAAGAGATAGTGGGAAGTAGAGCCGTCGTTTGTAATAATAAGTAGTCCTACTGTATCTTTATCAAGGCGGCCGCAAGGGAAGAGACCGCATTTCTGCAGTTCTTCTGGTAAGAGTGAGATAACGGTATCACCGTCTTTTCCGTCGGTTGATGAAACTAACCCTACGGGTTTATTCATCATTATATATATATGCTTTTTGTAGGAAACGTTTTTTCCCATATATTCGATAACGTCAATATCGGGGTCAACTTTAAAGTCTGACTTGGAAATAATATTTCCGTTGACCTTGATTAACCCCTGTTTTGCCGCTTTAGCCGATTCAGTACGGGAGGCAAGTCCCATAGAGGACAGCAGTTTATCAATTCTCATATTCAAAATAATCACCGTTTTTTTAGTGTTGTAGATAGGACAAAAACATCAGAGCCATTATTCCGAAAAATAATACTCCGAGAATAAAGCCTAACCCAAATTTGTTAAGGTTGTTTTTCATAGTATGGATCCCCCCCCTTTTACGTTTAGTATGGAGGAAAATCCTGTAATATATACAAGAATAAACAACGACTTATTTTAACATAAACTAATGAATAATTCAACAGTTTTTGTCAAAACCTTGATATTCTTAAAAAAGAATGTTAGAATATGAATAAATAAAAATATGGAGAACGGTTTATGAAGCATAGATTACTTTTCTGTTGTGTGTTAATACTGACGTTGTTATGTGCAGTTTCCTGTGGAAGCAAGAATAAATATGTTTTAGAGACCTATTTGGAAGAAACAAAGAATTATCCCGAAACTATACATATTAATGAAGTAATTGAAGAAATTGAAATAGAAATAACTCTTGAAGAAACGGCAGAGAAAGAGACAATATCCGAAACCGAGGCTGAAACTGAGATAGAAACGGATAATGTATTAGGATATACTGCACCCGAAGGGTGGTATGAGCCCCGCTTTGAAACGGGCAAAGCTGAAGGCGGCGGATATAAGCTCATAGATGACGTAATGGGGCTTAAGGTGGCGAAGGTTCAGACTGCTCTTGATATGGAGGTATCGGGATATTTTAATCAGGAGACAATGGACAGAGTTGCTTTTTTTCAATGGGAGAACGGAATAGAGTTAACCGGTTCTGTTAATCTTGAGACTTGGTTGGCATTAGGCTTTAGTGAAGAAGAATGGAATACTCTCGGTACATATGTATGTCCTGTTGCAATTGAAAAAGATTATACAGCCGAGCAAATAAGAGAGGTTTTTATAAATACTGCGAAAACTTATATCGAGACTCCGACTCCGTTTATAGTTGGGGCATCGGGAAAGCCGGGGGAGGGTGTTGACTGTTCGGGACTCGTTCTTCAATGTATGTACGCAATAGGAATATATCCCGACGGATTATCGCCTGTACAACATTCGGTAGAGGAAGAGTATAACTCAAGACTGATGTGGGCAGACCCTAAGCTGTACGAAATAAAAAGGGAAGAGCTTATCCCCGGAGACCTGGTGTTTTACCGCAGACCGTATATGGATACTGTTTGTCACGTTGCTATATACATAGGAGAGGGAAAATGTATAGAGGCGTTGTACGACGTTGTTGAGATTCTTCCTTTGGATAAGCTTAACGAGGGTTACGCCTTGAAAGGTTTTAAGCGGATTATCAGTGAATAAAATAATGTGCATTAAAAAACAGACTTTATAGAAAAATAATTTAATTTTGTGTATATATAATTGAATATTGTTTATTTTTTACTTGTACCCGATATGATATAATGTAAACAAAAGATAGAAAAGAAAGGTAATATTGGCTATGATCAAACTACCGAATTATCACAGAAATTTAGAGGTATTGCACTACAATTGCGAAGAGCCGAGAGCGTACTACGTTCCCTTTGCGAGTTTTGAGGGAGCGAAAAAGGGACAGCGTTCAAAGTCTGAATATTTGAAGATGTTGTGCGGAGAGTGGAGCTTTAAGTGGTATCCTACCGTATATGACGTTGAGGATATTGAGACCTATGATGTAAATTGTGCCGACAACGACAGAATAGACGTTCCGTCAAGCTGGCAGACTTATCTTGGTCGCGGTTATGATACACCGAACTACACTAACGTTCGATATCCATTTCCCATAGACCCTCCCCATATTCCCGATGATATTCCCTGTGGGCTGTATATGCGTGAATTTACACTTTCCGAAGGGGATATTGCCGACAAAAAGACGTATATAAATTTTGAAGGCGTTGAATCATGTTTTTATCTTTGGATAAACGATGAGCTCGCAGGATACAGTCAGGTCAGCCATATGTCAAGCGAGATAGATATAACCGATTTTGTTAAGGTCGGTAAAAATACTGTCAAGGTGCTTGTTTTGAAGTGGTGCGACGGAAGCTATCTTGAGGACCAGGATATGTACAGATATTCGGGAATATTCAGAGAAGTATTTCTGCTTTTCAGAAACGAAAAGCATATCCGCGATATGTTTGTACTCCCCGAGCTTGACGATAATTACGAAGACGCAACCCTTAGCATTGATACAGATGTTGTAGGTGGCGGTGAGGTTGAATATTTATTTTATGCACCCGGAGGAGAGCTTATAAGAAGAGGCAGCTTTGACAGTGCTTCGGGAATATCCTTTGGGGTTGCTTCCCCTGAACTTTGGAGTGATGAATCACCGCTTCTTTACGAGCTTTATCTTGTATACGGAAATGAATACATAAAGGTAGACGTTGGCTTCAGAAGATATGAGATCATAGACAATATTATTCTTATAAACGGTAAAAAGGTTAAGGCAAAGGGTGTAAACAGACACGACAGCCACCACCTGCTCGGCCACGTAACTCCTATGGAACATATGTTGGAAGACCTTTATATACTTAAGCGTCACAACGTTAATATGATAAGAACAAGCCACTATCCCAATGACCCGAGATTCCTCGAGCTTTGTGACAGACTTGGTTTTTACGTAGTTGACGAGGCAGATATAGAGACACACGGTATGGATTATACCAACCAGAATCTTACAAGACAGTATACACGTCACTATATATCCGACAATCCTATGTGGGAACACGCTTACGTTGACAGAGCGAAACTAATGGTTGAAAGAGACAAGAACCACGCCTGTGTAATTTTCTGGTCTCTGGGTAACGAAGCGGGATACGGCTGTAACTTTAAGGCTATGAGCCGTTGGATAAAGAGCCGAGATAACAGCAGACTTATTCACTACGAGGGAGCCAACGCCGAATTATATGCAAACAAGATTCAGCAGGTAGACGTTGTTGATATGGAAAGCCGTATGTATCCTTCAGTTGAATACTGTAAGAATTATTTCAGTATTCCCGAATACACACAGGCACTATTCTTGTGCGAATACAGTCACGCTATGGGTAACGGCCCCGGTGATATATCTGATTATTGGGAAGTAATATATGACAACGACCGTTTCTTCGGCGGTTGCGTATGGGAATATACCGACCACAGCGTACAGATAGACGTTGACGGCAAGGGTAAAAAAGGCTTTACATACGGCGGCGACTTCGGAGACTTCCCCAATGACGGTAACTTCTGTGTTGACGGACTTGTATACCCCGACAGACGTGTTCATACCGGTATGCTTGAAATGAAGCAAGTATATAAGCCTTACAGAATCAAGGCAAAAGATATTGAAAAGGGTTTATTTGAAGTAAAGAATCTCAGAAACTTCAGCGACCTCAGCGATATTGATATTGTATGGAATATTGAATGTAACGGTAAGGTTGTAAAAGAGGGAGTAATCAATTCTCTTGACGTTGCGCCTTTTGAGACGGCGGAAATAGTGATTGACATATCCGGTGTATACGGTTACAGCTATTTGAATTTTGCTTTTGTAACAAACTGTGCTTCTGAGTGGGCTGATACGTTTTATGAGATAGGACACGACCAGTTTGAGATACCTTGCGAACACGAAACCGTAAATGGCGTATCTAAGGTTTATGACGTTGAATATACCGAGTGTGAAAAATATATCAATGTTAATGTGGGTGAAGTGACTTATAGCTTTGACAGACTCAGAGGTTTGCTTGTCAGCATTAAGGACGAGGGCAAGGAGATGTTGGAACAGGCTGTAAGACCGAGAATATGGCGTGCACCCATTGACAACGACAGAAAGATAAGAGTGCAGTGGGAAAAAGAATTTTTCCATACGTGCAAGACCAAGTGCTATTCAATTAACGTCGAACACGCAGATAATGAAAGTGTAACTGTTGTTGCAGATTTAGCAGTGTGCTCGTTTGTTGTAATGCCTGTATGTAAGCTTAAGGTTGCATATACGGTAACAAACGACGGAAGACTTGAAATAGCGACAAACGTTGACGTTGACCCTGTTGCAACGTGGTTGCCAAGATTCGGTTACGAGTTTGTTATGAAGGCGGGAGCCGAATACGTTAAGTATTTTGGATACGGACCCGTTGAAAGCTACGTTGATAAG
>JAFQOB010000274.1 GCA_017395725.1 Clostridia bacterium | reverse complement strand
TAAAAAAATTGCAACAAAACACGTTGTTATTTACGTTTTACCCGACAGACACGCCGGAAAACTCAAAAAAGAAAATCCAAGTAAACAGTTTATTAACCGTGTTGGTCTTACCGTAACCAAAAAAATCGGGGGAGCTGTTACAAGATCTCGCGTTAAGAGAATTATAAGAGAGGGATACCGTTTGACAGATAAAAAATTCGGTATCAAAAAAGGTAACCTTATCGTTCTCGTTGCAAGGGATACTGCTGTAAACGCTAAATCAACGGACCTCGAAAAAGATATGGTATTTGCCTTCAAAAAATTGGAAATGATATGAAAAGGATTTTTATTTTTTTGATCAGACTCTATCAAAAATATATCTCGCCTCTGAAAAGTAAGCCCTCATGCAGATTTTATCCCACATGCTCACAGTATGCTATTGAGGCATTGGAAATTCACGGATTTTTCAAGGGTAGTATTCTTGCTATATGGAGAATACTCAGATGTAACCCTTTTTGCCGAGGAGGCTACGATCCCGTTCCCACAAAAAAGAAAAAGTAAGATTTTTGTAATTAGTAAAGAAGGAGAAAAGCTTTGATAGACGCAATTCTTAAATTATTTGCCTATGTGGTCGAGTTTTGTTATATTATCGGCGGAAAGAATTACCTCATAGGCCTTATTTTATTTGCAATTGTTGTAAAAATTGCCATGCTGCCCTTGAGCATAAAGCAGCAGAAAAATTCCATTAAGCAAGCTACGCTGAGACCAAAAGAAATGGCCATAAGAAATAAGTATAAGGGAAGAAATGACCAGCCTACTCAGCAGAAAATGCAGAACGAAATAATGGAGCTTTATCAGAGAGAGAATTTTAATCCCGCAGGCGGATGTTTGCCTCTCCTCATTCAGCTTCCCATATTGCTCGGTCTTTATCAAGTAATTATCAGACCTTTGGAATTCCTTTGCCGTATTCCAAAAGACGTTGTTAAGGCAATAACCGAGAGCGATGCTCTTAAAGAAATCGTTTCAAAAACTTTGACTGAGGGACAAACTGTTGAAAAGGCTATTAAGTCTATGTCCCAAATTCAGCTCGTTGATATTATTAAAAATAATTTCAGCGAATTCAGCTCTCAAATTAGCGAGTACGTTAAATCTGTAGAAGAACTCCCGAACTTCAGTTTTTTCGGTCTTAATCTTGCAGAAACTCCCGCTATTAATACAATAACAATTTTATGGTTGGTTCCTGTTTTAACCTTTGTAATAAGCTTTTTGTCTATGAAGATAAACAAGAAGTTTATGTATAACGCTAACGAAGGCGTACAAAATAATGACCCCGCTGCCGGCTGCTCCACCAAAATGATGGACTGGATGATGCCTTTGATGAGCGTATATATTACTTTTATTGTTCCCGCAGTTATCGGTATTTACTGGATTTTCAATAATATTTTTGGCACGATTCAGCAGATAATCTTAGCAAAGGTTATGCCCTTGCCTAAGTTTACCGAAGAGGATTATAAGAATGCTGAAAGAGAAATGAACGGTAAGTCAAAAAATAAAAAATCTTCAAGCGGTACGGGCGAAAAGAAAAAGGTTCGTTCACTCCACAGAATCGATGAAGAGGACTACGTTGCTCCCGAACCCGAAAAAAAGAAAAAGCCGGAGGCTCCTAAGAGTGGTCTTGCGGGTATGATTGAAGTGTCTGACGTACAAGATGATGACACAAAAAAGAAAGACGAATAATCGGGTCTGAAAAGACACTTTATATAAAGGAGAATTAAACAGATGATACGTGAAGTTATTGTTTACGGAAAGACTGTTGAAGAAGCTATTGAAAAAGGCTTAAAAGAACTTAACGTTGTTGCTGAAAAGGCACAGTATGAAGTTATAGAAAATGCAAAAAAGGGTTTCCTTGGCTTTGGTGAAACACCTGCTAAAGTTAGAGTATACTTCGAAATGAGCGCGGGTACAAAGGCTGTTGACTTTGTTGCTACTCTCGTAAAGAATATGGAGCTTGACGTTGAGGTCAAGGACGAAGTTGTAAACGGTAAGGACGTTAAGATTACACTTGAGGGCGAAGCGGCAGGTATGCTTATCGGTCATCACGGTGAGACTCTTGATGCGGTTCAGTACCTTGCAAACCTTACTGCAAACAAGGGCGACGAGGATAAAGACGATTACTCAAAGATTACTGTTGATATCGAAAACTACAGAGCTAAGAGAGAAGAAACGCTCAGAACCTTGGCAAGAAGAATGGCTGCAAGAGTTCGTAAAAATGGCAGAAATATGACTCTTGAACCTATGAACCCCTACGAAAGAAGAATTATTCACTCTGAAATTCAGGATATCGAGGGCGTGTCAACATACTCTATCGGTTCCGACGATAACAGAAAAATTGTTATCTGCCTCGAAGACAAAGTTAAAAAGAATAAATAAACAAGAACTTAAGGGCGGCCAAAACGGTCGCCTACTTTCTTTTAAGGAAAGAAAGTCGGCAAAGAAACCTCGAATATCGGGTTTGTACTACTAATAATAATTTGTAGAGACCCGAGAGGCAAGTTCTTTGCCAAGCTTTCTGCGAAAGAAAGCGGGAAGAAAGTAGGCAAAGAACCTTTTAATAATGGGATTGTGCGAACAATTTATCTTAATATTATAGCGGAGGGAGTTCCCTCCGCTTTTTAAAGTTTTTGGGGGTCAAGGGGCGTTTTTTAAAAACGCTCCCTTGTGGGTTTCAGGGCAACGCCCTTGACCTTTGTTTTTTATTTTTACGGAAGATTTTATCTTCTTGACATAAGGCTCTATTTGGTGTAAAATCAATAGGACATTACAAAGAAAAAAAGGAAAATGAAAAATGAAAGAAATACTTTTGTGTAAACAGGGCGAGCTTGTATTAAAGGGACTTAACAGAAAGTGGTTTGAAGACCTTTTGGCAAAGAGACTTAAGGAATGTATCAAGCCTTACGGTAATTTTAAGGTATCTGCATCACAGTCAACCACTTACGTTGAGCCGTTAGATGATTTTGCCGATATTGACGGTGCTTTTGAGGCGGCTCTTAAGGTATTTGGCTTTGTTTCCGTCAGCCGTGCCGTTGTTTGCGAAAAGAATATTGATGATATAAAGAAAAAGGCGGCAGAATATCTGCCTCAATATCTCGAAGGAAAAAGCAGCTTTAAGGCTGAAGCAAGACGTTCCGACAAGAAGTTCCCCTTGACCTCTCCGCAGATTGCAGCAGAGGTAGGCGGTGCTGTGCTTGAGGTTATGCCCAGACTTAAGGTTAGTATGGATAACCCTGAAATAACCGTTAGAATTGAGCTTCGCGAAACCAACGCTTACGTTCACGCAGGTGCATTTAAAGGTGCCGGCGGTATGCCCGTAGGCTCAAACGGTAAGGCTATGCTTTTGCTTTCAGGCGGTATTGACAGCCCCGTTGCAGGTTATATGATGTCGAAGAGGGGACTTAATCTTGATGCAGTTCACTTTGAAAGCTTCCCCTATACAAGCGAGAGAGCAAAAGAAAAGGTATTGCAGCTTGCAAGACTCGTTTCCGTATATTCGGGTAATATCTACGTGCACGTTATTTCTCTTACTCATATCCAAGAGGAATTGAGACGACTTTGCGACGAGGAATATTTTACCCTGTTGCTTAGACGTTTTATGATGCGTCTTGCAGAAAAGGTTGCAAACAGAAATAAGTGCCGTGCACTTATTACAGGCGAAAGCTTAGGTCAGGTTGCAAGTCAGACGTTAGATGCGCTGAACGTTACCGACTCCGTTGTAAATATGCCCGTGTTCAGACCTTGTATCGGTATGGATAAAGAAGAGATTATTACTATTTCAAGAAAGATTAATACGTTTGAGACTTCAATACTTCCCTACGAAGATTGTTGTACAGTGTTTACTCCTAAACACCCCAAGACTCGCCCTGAAATGTTCCGTGTGCTTGAACAGGAAGCGAAGATTGATATAGAAGCCCTCGAAAAAGAAGCAATGGAATCTCTCCAGACAATAAAAATCGAACCTGAAGTATGACCTACTTTCTTTAAGGAAGAAAGTAGGCAAAGAACCTTGAATAGCGGGTTTGTGCAAACTTATGTTCCTAATAAATCCAATTTTTCAAAGTTTTTGGTGGAGTCAAGAGGCGCTTTTTTCAAAAAGCGACCTTTTGTCAGGGGTTCGGGGCGGAACGCCCTGACTTTTTTACCCTAAAAAAACAAAAGCCCTTTTGGGCTTTTGTATATTATTCGGTTTCTGTCAAGCTGCCGGTCAAGAACTTAATAGCTCTTTCGGGGGCGTTCTTCGCGTTACCCCAAGGCTCTTCGTCGTAGCGGTAGTCAAACTTTTTACAGAACCAACTTACGTCTGCGCTTAGCTCTGTTAAGTATGTCTCATTAACTTTTGAAACAAGACGTTCAAAGTCGGCATATTTCTTTCTGTTAAGTTCATTTTTACCTGCCGTCAAAAACTTATGGTAATGATTCATACAGAAATATGATTGATTCTTAATCTTTTCTTCAAAGGCTCTGTCTGTATCGTAAAGCCAAGCGGCAGTCTCGAACATTCTTTCGATATGGTAGTCAATACGCGAGCAGATGTAACAGCTATCGTTGATTTTTTCAATCTTCTTCATAGCACCGAAGCCCTTTGATTCTTTTGCTACGTGGGCCAGGTGGCTTTCGAGCATAAGGGCTAACCCGAGTCTGTTCTTACGCTTCATCATCATAGAAAAGTGCTTATCGCAGAAGCCCATTTCATTTGTCTTAATACGCACGTCGGGCTCCATCATAGAGGCACCGAGAATGAGGTCAAGCTCATTTTCCTGCACCTTTCTGAACATTTCGCAGAAAGGACAGCCCTTTGTTTTATCTTCCATACAGGCATCAAAAGCCTCGTTGACGGGTATCGTATATATTTTTTCCATAACAGAAATTCCCCTTTAATATCGTTTGTATTATTATATCATTTAACCTAAGAATACACAATAGTTTTTATAAAAAGGATTTGTAAATGTTTAGCGTAACGGAGAAAGAAAACTACATAGAAATAGACGGTCTCGACCGGTTTTCCATAGGCAAGATATTTGACTGCGGTCAATGTTTCCGCTTCGACCCTGTCGGTAACGGAATCGAGGGTGTCGCTTACGGCAAAGTGCTTTACTTTGAGCAAGAAAGTCTTGATAAGGTCAAAATATACGGTATAACAAAATCGGAGTTCGACGAAAGGTTTTGCCGTTACCTTGCACTTGACGAGGACTACTCGGCTGTTGACAGCGACATTATAACAAGGCTTGATAATGACGAAACAATAAAAAAGGCTATTGAATACGGAAGCGGTATCCGTATATTACGTCAAGACGGTTGGGAAGCCCTTTGTTCGTTTATTATTTCGCAAAACAACAATATTCCGAGAATTAAGAAAATAATCGAGAATATGAGCCGAGAATTCGGCGAAAAGATTGACGAAACACATTATGCTTTTCCCACCGCCGAGGCTCTTTACAACGCGGGAGTTGATAAGATATTTGAGCTGAAAACGGGCTTCAGAGCCAAGTATATTTATGATGCTGCAGAAAAGGTAGTGACAGGTAAAATCGACCTTTCAGCTGTGGACAAAATGACAACAGAAGAAGCCTTGGAATATTTTATGCAAATAAAGGGTGTTGGGCTTAAAGTTGCTTCGTGCGCCCTACTTTTCGGGTTTAATAAAACAGATGCTTTCCCTGTTGACGTTTGGGTAAAAAGAGTTCTCGAAAAGTATTACCCCGACGGTCTCGATTTAACAAACCTCGGTGCCTATGCCGGTATGATTCAGCAGTATTTGTTCTACTATGAAAGATATAATAAATAAAAAAATCCTCGTCAGAGGATTTTTTGTTTTGGTAACAGGCAGTCAGGGTTTCACCCTGAAACCCACAAGGGTGTTTTTTTGAAAAAAACGCCCTTTGACCCCCAAAAACTTTAAAAACGGGAGGGGTTCACCTCCCGTGCTATTTTATGCGTTAGTTAGTGCACAGAGGTAAAGTTTTTGAGGGCTTGGGAACTTTTTTCAAAAAGTTTCCAAATAATCATTTTCCTACGCAAAATCTACCAAATATATTGTGAACAACGTCTTCTGTAACCTTTCTTCCGTCCAGGTTGCCGAGTTCTGACAGTGCAAGTTCAAGCTCCATTCCCGCTATATCCTGTGTAAAGCCTTCATTTAAGGCTGAAAGTGCGTTATCAATATGGGTTACGGAGTTTACCACAGAAGCAAACTGACGGGCATTTGTCACAACGCAAGCAGACGAATATTCTATCTCGCCGTCGATGTATATTTTTTCAATAAGCTCGACAAGCTCTGTCTTTCCGTTATTTTCTTTTGCGGAAATGCCCACAACGTAGGGGGTTATTGATTCAAACTGTTTTTTGTCGAGCTTTGTTCCAACGTCGTTTTTATTAAGTACCACGATAATCGTCTTATCCTCTAAGGATTTCAGTTGTTTTATAACTTCCGTATCTTCGTTATCAAGCTCAGACGAGCCGTCAAAAACAGCCAAAACAAGCTCTGCGTTTTTCACTTTTGTAATAGCTCTCTTAACGCCTATTTCTTCAACCTCGTCATTTGCAGTATGGATACCCGCCGTATCGCAAAGTCTAAGTAAAACTCGACCTGCCGACACTGTCTCTTCAACGGTATCGCGTGTTGTACCCGCGATAGGTGTAACTATCGCTCTGTCTTCGCCGAGAAGCATATTCAACAGCGAAGATTTACCGGTATTAGGCTTGCCTGCAATAACTGTATTCAGTCCCTCGCATACTGCTCTTCCGGTCTTATACGTCTTTTTCAAGTCTTCAAGGCGTCTTTTTATCTCAGCCAATCCAGATTTCATATCTTCTATGGATATATCTGTCAAGTCCTCGTCGGGATAGTCAATATATGCATATATGCTGCTTACTATGGTCATAAGCTCTGAATATATCTCATTTACCCTTTTTGACAAACGTCCGTCAGCCTGAGAAGCCGCTAAAGCTACCTTAGACTCACTTTGAGCGTCGATAAGGTCAATTACTGCCTCAGCCTGTGAAAGTCCCATTTTGCCCGACAAAAACGCCCTCTGGGTGAATTCTCCGGGTCCTGCGGGTACTGCTCCTGCCAAAAAAGTCGCTTCAAGCACCATTTGGGACAGCAATATACCGCCATGACAGTGTATTTCTGCCGAATCCTCGCCTGTATATGACTTCGGTGCCCTAAAATAAACAGCCATACCTCTGTCAATAAGCTTATCTTCTTTATAAATACTGCCGTATACGAGGGTGTTCGGTGCAAAATCTTCTATAGCCTTGTTTCCCACCGGTTTAAATACCTTATTTAAAATATCAATAGCACCGTCGCCCGACAGCCTTATTACAGCTATGCCGCCCTTACCGAAAGCGGTGGATATTGCGGATATTGTACTCATTTTAATTAACTCTTTTCTTTTTAAGCATTCTGTCTGAACTGTAGTTTATAAAGGTCAGAATAGATACCGTTATTATTTATAAGCATATTGTGGTCGCCCTGCTCCACTATTTTGCCGCCCGAAATAACAGCAATTTCGTCGGCATTTTTTATGGTGGAAAGTCTGTGGGCAACAACTATTGTAGTTCTTCCCTTGCAAAGCTCGTCAAGTGCCTGTTGGATAAGTATTTCCGTTGTATTGTCAAGAGCACTCGTCGCCTCGTCAAGTATAAGTATAGGCGGATTTTTGAGGAATACACGGGCTATACAAAGTCTTTGTTTCTGACCGCCCGAAAGCCTTACGCCGCGTTCACCAACAACTGTATCGTAACCCTCTTCAAGACTCATAATGTAATCGTGAATATTTGCCCTCTTTGCAGCTTCAATAACCTCTTCTTCGGTAGCATCAAGTCTGCCGTATAATATATTGTCACGCATACTTGCGTTAAAGAGATATACGTCTTGCTGAACAATACCGATATTTTTCCTGAGGGATTCAAAGGTAATATCCTTTATATTCATTCCGTCAATCAGTATTTCTCCCTCTTCTACTTTGTAAAAATTAGGGATAAGGTGGCATATTGTCGTTTTTCCGCCGCCGCTGGGGCCTACAAGGGCAAAGGTCTTACCCTTTTCGATTTTGAGGTCGATGTTGTTCAGCACCTCTTTGTCGGTATTGTAGCCGTATGATACGTTTTTAAATTCAATATGTCCTTCAAGTCTGTCAACCGTCTTCGCGTCGGGGGACTGTTCCTCGGGTTTTGTATCTATTATCTCAAGGAAACGCTCAAAGCCTGTAACTCCGTTCTGATACTGCTCCATAAATCTTATAAGCGTGTTTACAGGATTTAAAAAGAGGTTGATAGATACAACGAAGGCGGAATAGTCGGCAAAGTTTATCTGACCGCTATACATAAACAAACCGCCCGCAATAAGTATTGCAACGTTAAATATATCCGTAACGAAGGTAGTCATAGAGTGAAATTCACCCATCGCCTTATATGCCTTACGTCTCGCTTCTTGGAATTGATAATTCCCCTCTTCAAACTTTTCCTTTTCTTTTTCTGCATTGGTAAAGGCTTTCGTAACACGAATACCTGAAACCGAGCTTTCAACAGATGCATTTATAACACCTACAGCTTGTCTGCTTTCCATAAATGCATTACGCATTTTTTCTCTTGTCTTAATCGAAACTATCACAAGCAGAGGGACGCATAAAAATATAATAAGTGCAAGCCATGCGTTGATAGATATAAGATACGCAAAAGATATAACTACGGAAACCGTAGATATAATTACGTTTTCCGGACCGTGATGGGCAAGCTCGCTTACGTCATTAAGGTCGCTTGTCATACGGGTCATAATCTTGCCTGTCTCGTGGTTGTCATAAAAGGAAAACGGAAGCTTCTGCAAATGTGTAAAAAGCTCGCTTCTCATCTGCGCCTGCATTCTGACACCCATTATATGTCCCTGATACTGTATAAAGTAGTTTAGTCCCATTCTTACGGCATACAGAAAAAACAGCGATATGCCAAAAATAATAATCATTTTGTAGTTCTTGTTAGGTATCAAATCATTAAGCATTGTTCTCGTAACCATAGGGTATATTATCCCAACCAACGATACCAAAAGTGATGCTCCCATATCCAAAATAAATATCTTTTTGTGTGGTTTGTAATAAGCCAAGAAACGTTTTAACATATAATTTACTCCTCTACATAAAACACCCTACATTTTACATAATATATATGAATATAGTATGAACACTTACCTACTTTCTTTAAGGAAGAAAGTAGGCAAAGAACCTTTTAATAATGGGTTTGTACTACTAATAATAATTTGTAGAAACCCGAGAGGCAAGTTCTTTGCCAAGCTTTCTACGAAAGAAAGCGGGAAGAAAGTAGGCAAAGAACCTTTTAATAACGGGTCTGTACTACTAATAATAATTTGTGGAAACCCGAGAGGCAAGTTCTTTGCCAAGCTTTCTGCGAAAGAAAGCGGGAAGAAAGTAGGCAAAGAACCTTTTAATAACGGGTCTGTACTACTAATAATAATTTGTGGAAACCCGAGAGGCAAGTTCTTTGCTAAGCTTTCTACGAAAGAAAGCGGGAAGAAAGTAGGCAAAGAACCTTGAAACTTTGGTTTGTGCAAACTTATGTTCCTAATAAATCCACCTTTTCAAAGTTTTTGGGGGTCAAGGGGCGTTTTTTCAAAAACGCGCCCTTGTGGGTTTCAGGGCAAAGCCCTGACAATTATGAATAACATACATAAAAAGGAAACTCCGAAAAAGAGTTTCCTTTTAGTTTTAAAAGTAATATTATTCAGCCTTTTGAGCCGCTTCGATAATCTTCTGAGAAACCATACCGGGAACTTCTTCGTAACGAACAAATTCAAAGGTATATCTTCCGAGACCGCCCGAAATAGCACGCATAATAATCGCATAATCAAGCATTTCCGACTTCGGAACTTCTGCTTCAACTATAGAATAGCCCTTCTTGGATTCATCAGCGTTCATACCGAGAATTCTACCTCTTCTCTTGTTGATATCGCCGATAACGTCGCCCATCATATCTGTGGGAATCTTAACCTTAAGAAGTCCTACGGGTTCGAGAATAACGGGACCTGCCTGTGCAAGACCTGCTTTATATGCAAGAATAGCTGCAAGTTTAAATGAAATTTCGTTGGAGTCAACAGGGTGATAAGAACCGTCAAACAGGTCAGCTGCAAGGTTAACTACAGGGAATCCTGCAAGTACACCTTTCTGCATAGCTTCAACAAGACCCTTTTCAACTGCGGGATAGTAGTTCTTCGGCACGTTACCGCCTACAACGCTCTGTGTGAACGTAAGACCGAGGTCTTCACCGGGAGCAAAAGTAATCTTAACGTGTCCGTACTGACCGCTACCGCCTGACTGTTTCTTATGCTTACCTTCAACCTGAACCTTCTTCTTAATTGTTTCTCTGTAAGCAATCTTGGGCTTCGACATCTCAACGTCGGTATTGTATCTTGACTTAAGCTTTGAAATAACTACGTCAAGGTGTATATCACCGAGACCGGAGATAAGAATCTGCTTAACTTCGGTGTTGTTTTCATACTTGAGGGTGTTATCTTCTTCAAGAAGTCTGTTGATACCCTGAGAAATCTTATCTTCATCGCCCTTAGCCTTAGGTGAGAATGCCATTGTAAATACGGATTCGGGATATACTGTGGGAGCGTAAGGAAGAACGTTTCCTACGGAAAGAGTATCGTTTGTTTCTGTTCCGGAAAGCTTGGGAATCATACCGATATCACCACAGCAAAGTGTATCAACTTCTGTCTGCTTCTTACCCTTCATTACGTAGAAGTGAGCAAACTTTTCAGTGCCCTCTGTACGCAAATTCTTAAGAGTCATATCACGGCGTAATTCACCGTTCATAACCTTAAAGAATGACATCTTGCCAACGAACGGGTCGGATACTGTCTTAAATACGAAGATACTTGTTGTACCGTTAACGTCAATTTCAGTTTCGGTTTCTTCGCCGTTTTCAATAACTCTTTCAGTTTCGTGGTTTGTATATGCGGGGAAAGATGCAAGGGATACGTTAAGCAAAGATGCTATACCCCAAAGCTTAACTGCACTTCCGCAGATAATGGGAGCGATTGTTCCCGCAAGAAGACCTGTTTTAATTGCTTCAAGAGCTTCTGCCTTTGTAATTTCTTCACCTGCAAAGTATTTTTCCATAAGCTCGTCGCTTGTTTCAGCTACGGATTCCATAAGAGCTTCGTGATACTTTTCTGCAACGGCTCTGTCTTCTGCCGATATGTCGCTTTCGGTAAATGTACCGTCGGGCGCATAGATAAGCTCTTTCATTGTAGCCAAGTGAACAAAACGGTTGGAATTTGTTTCAACAGGTATAATAAGAGGGCATACCAAATTGCCAAACGTTTCTTTCAACTGATTGAATACGTTGTCAAAATTAGCTTCCTTGTCGTCAAACTTGTTTATAAAGAATGCCTTAGGGATTCCCGCATCAGTAGCATTATCCCAAGCCAGTTTTGTACCTACTTCAACACCTGCTTTTGCATCTACGGAAATAAGCGCGCTGTCAGCAACTCTTATTGCCTGAACAACTTCGCCTTCAAAATCAAGGTATCCGGGGGTGTCTATAAAGTTAATCTTTGTATCGTTCCACATAACAGGAGCCATAGCTGCTGAAAGTGAAAATCCTCTTTTTATTTCTTCGGGGTCATAGTCGCATACGGTATTGCCGTCAGAGGGCTTTCCGAGTCTGTCGGTTGCTTTCGTTAAATATAATGCAGCCTCAGCGATCGAAGTCTTACCGCAACCGCCGTGACCGAGTAATACAATGTTTCTGATGTCTTGTGTCTGAACTTTTCCCATAATGAGTATCTCCTTTATTCATTTTATAACTTCTGTCATTAGGCAGAGGTTATGAAAAATATACAAATAAATCATAAAAGAACTGAATCTTTTATTTATTATACACCAAAAAATGATGATATTCAAGTACTCTTTGAAAAGTTAATAGGTGCGTATTCGTAAAAATATAAATGGAAGTTTTAGGTAATTAGCACAAAAATCCTTGAAAAGTTCCCCTTTTTACCAATTCTTTGTCGATTTCGTTGGTCACAATGGTTTTTTTAATACTCCATAAGGGCGCTATAAGGTCGTCTTTAACACCGTCGCCCGTAACCCGTTCTATCACAATATCTTTGGGCAATATTTCAAGCTGGTCGCACACTAATTTTACGTATTCATCACGTGTCAAAGCATCAAATTCGCCTCTTTCATACATAGCTGCCAAGGGGGTGTTTTTTAGTATATAGAGCAGATGAATCTTTAATGCGTGAGGGGAAAGGTTGGCAACGCAACGGGCGGTATGCATCATATCTTCGTATGTTTCGCCGGGTAATCCGTTTATTATATGTATGCAGACGTTGATGCCCTTTGATTTGAGTTTATTAAAACCGTCTGCAAACTGAGCGTAAGTATGACCTCTGTTTATAAGAGCAAGGGTCTTATCGTTTGCCGACTGGAGTCCCAATTCTACAGTAAGATATGTTTTTTGTGACAGCTCTGCCAAATAGTCAACAACGTCATCTTCGAGACAGTCGGGGCGGGTGGATATACTTAACCCTACGGTATCGGGCAAAGCTAATGCCTGTTCAAATTTTTGTTTTAGTACGTCTAAGGGAGCATAAGTATTTGTGTGGGCTTGGAAATATGGGATATAGAATACGTCGTTCCACTTGTTTTCGATAATTCTTTTACCCAATTCAAACTGTTGGGTTAAAGGAATATTGCAGGGCGGGGTGTGGTCTCCGCTACCCTTTTCAGAGCAGAAGATACAGCCGCCATAAGATATTGTACCGTCAATGTTGGGGCAAGTAAAGCCGCCGTCAAGGGCGATTTTTACGCACTTCTTGCCAAAACGGCGTTTAAGGTAACAATCGTATGTATAATATCGCTTGTTTGTATCGGAATTTTCAAAGGGATTCTTTGTTTTCATATTATAAATGCTCCGAAAATAATAATATAGTAACAATAT
>JAFQOB010000273.1 GCA_017395725.1 Clostridia bacterium | reverse complement strand
CCTCTGCCAACAACGCCGCCGCCCATACTAAGAATGTTCATACCGGGAGCACCGGCAAATCCGCCTACGAATTTACCCTTACCGCCATTGATGGTAAGCATAGATTCAAGACCGAACAAAGCTCCCTGCTTACCCGCCGCTTCGCAGTTGGGCGAACCGAATCTGTGAGCGTCTTCTGCAGTAAACGCAGTAACCTTGCTCTTCAAAATAGCGTCAACTTCTTCGGGGTGTCCGGCGGGGTGTATGCAACCGAGAATAATCTGTCCCTCTCTCATAAGAGGATATTCAACGGGTGTAAATTCCTTTACCTTTGCGACCATATCACAGCCTGCCCACATTTCCTCCATAGAGTCAACGATTTTTGCACCCGCTTCAGCATATTTTTCATCGGGGAAACCTGCCGCTTTACCGCAATCGTGCTGAGCCCAAACCTCGTGCCCTGCAGCGACGATAGATTTTACCTCCATAGGCGTACAAATAACGCGGAACTCTCCCTCTTTTATATCTTTAAGAATACCGAAAATCATTTTCTTTCTCCTTTGCTGATTATATTTTAGGACCTTAATTTAATAATAACATAATAAAGTAATATTTCAACCACTTTTCATATTTTCTTTATTATTTAAGTAAAATATTGCAAAAAGAAATATTTTAGAAGCAAATGCCCCAAAGAGAAAAGAAATATAAGAAAAAAACACTCCAATTTATATAAATATATACATAACATCTTGATTTTTCACAAAAATATGTTACAATGAACATAATGATGTTTTTTCTTAAACAAATAATTATATTTCAATAAAACCGAAAGGACATAAAGACTATGTTAAAAGGAAATGCTATTGTAGGTCAGTCAGGCGGACCTACTGCCGCTATTAACGCAACTTTGGCAGGTGTTATCAAGGGCGCGTTTGATTCTGAAGCAATTGACGTTATTTACGGAGCGCACAACGGCGTTGAGGGTATGCTTGAAGGCAGAATTACAAACCTCAACGAAGTTTTTAAAACAGAAATGGATTTAAAGCTTTTGGCATCTACTCCTGCTGCAGCCCTCGGCTCATGCAGACGTAAGCTTCCCAAGATGGGAGAAGACGATGCAGTATACGAAAAGCTTTTCGACTTCTTTAAGGCAAACAATATCCACTACTTTTTCTATATCGGCGGCAACGATTCTATGGATACCGTTGCTAAGGTTTCCGCCTATGCCGCAACTCACGACTATGAAATAAAGGTTATGGGCGTACCGAAGACGATAGACAATGACGTTGTAGGAACAGACCACACCCCCGGTTACGGTTCTGCAGCTAAATATATCGCAACCTCTATGCAGGAAATACTCCGCGACTGCGCAGTATATACAGTTAAGGCTGTTACAATCGTTGAAATTATGGGTAGAGATGCAGGTTGGCTTACTGTTGCCGCAGGTCTTCCCCGTGTAATCACAGGAATCGGCCCCGATTATATCTATCTCCCCGAAAGAGACTTTGATACCGATAAGTTTATTGAAGACGTAAAGAAGGCGCTTGAAAAGCACCCCAACGTAGTAATTGCGGTATCCGAAGGTCTCAGAGGTGCTGACGGCAAGTACGTAGGCGAATCCACACAAAGCGGAGCTACAGACGTGTTCGGTCATAAGTACCTTTCAGGTACAGGCAAATGCCTCGAGCTTCTTGTAAAAGAAAAGATTGGCTGCAAGGTTCGTTCAATTGAGCTTAACCTTCTCCAGAGATGTGCTTCTCACTGCGCTTCAAAGGCAGATATCGACGAGTCACTTATGGTTGGTGCTGCTGCAGTTAAGAACGCAACTGCAGGTATTACAGGAAAGATGATGTGCTTCACACGTACTTCAGATACTCCCTACACCGTTGAGCCCACCTATGCAGATATTGACAAGATTGCAAATCAGGTTAAGGAAGTTCCCGCTGAGTTTATTAACGCAGAGGGCAACGACGTAACTGACGCTTGTCTCGAATACATTAAGCCCCTTATCGAAGGCGAAGCTGAAGTATTCTGGAAGAACGGACTTCCCCAGCATTTCGCAATTAACTATAAAGGCTAATGACATCGGGATATAGGGCCCCGCCCTATATCCCATTTTTATTTTTTTTGCATATTTTTTATAAAAAAACAAACACTACTCCTACAGTAAATTATTTTATAAAAAAGGAGTAAATATATGCAAAACAAAACAATGTCAAACAAGAATATGAAAATCGCCTCAGGGATAATTGCGGGAAGTATAGCGGCAACAGCAGTAGGTATTGCCCTTACAGCAACCAAAAAGCCCAAATCCAAGATGCAAAAATCCACCGCACGTACCCTTAATACAATAAGCACCGTTGCTCGCAGTTTAGCAAATATAATAGACTAACCTACTTTCTTGAAAGAAAGTAGGCAAAGAACTTTGACTCTCTTGATATGTACCGCTTTTTATCATTAATGCTATTTTCCAAAAAACTACTTCCTTTTAAAGAAAGCAGGCAAAGAACTTTACCTCTCTTGGTTTGTGCAAACTATATGAGCCTTCTCCGCTGGAGAAGGCTTTTGTTGTGTTTGCAAACTTTCTCTCTATGGTCATTCCGAGCGTAGTCGAGGAATCTCCGTATAAAGAATTAGTACTGGTTTTATCTATGGAGATTTCTCGATTCCGCTTCCTTTGGTCGCTTCACTCGAAATGACCAATTAGTAGTATTTGTTTAATATTTATCATTTTTTTCTATATCCCATTATAGCATTTATTGATATTTTTTGCACCATATCTATTGACACCCTATTGAAAGAGGTGTATAATGACCTTTG
>JAFQOB010000272.1 GCA_017395725.1 Clostridia bacterium | reverse complement strand
CCACCAATAAAAATCTGCTACGAGCTCCTTGTTCATATATTCGTTACCAACATCAGTATCGAGATATGCTGTGATCTTATAGTAGACGTCAACTGTCGTTTCTCCATAACCGTGCAAATCCGTGTCGGTAAGCTCCGGCATATCCCGCATCAGTCCATCATACAGAACCTTGTTCTCGGATATCTGCTCGACTCTTATCCTCATTACCTCTGCAAGCTTTTCGTAGCCATCTCGTACTCTTGCCTGAAATTTAAGAATTGCATAGTCCTTGAAGCTGACGCAGGCAAGATAGTACCGTTCTTCCTTGTCTCCGGGAAACATATTAGTTACTTCAAAAGACTTGTTTATACTATCTTTGCTTCCATCAAAACGCAAAAGGCTCGCATATGTATGCCCGAGGTCCTCTAAACCAAACGCCGACTCCGCCAAAAGCAACAACCTTGCTCCATTATTCAGAACAAGGGAGCTATCGCTTGAATATTCCCTTATATAATTATCGGGAACTATTACGTATGTACTTTCAGCCTTTGACAAGTAATGCTCAATGATTGTAATTACCAAGAAAAGCAGGCTTATTACAAGCAAAACACTTACAACCGTAATAGCTGACCTTATAAGCTTTATTCTCATCTTAATTATCCGATCGTATATTTCTGAATCTGTTTAATAGCTTTTTGAACAAGTGCGTCAAGTGATTACGCTTATACTTGTCAAGAGCCTCGTACATACCGCAGTTTCCGTTTTCATAGCACTCGAGATACGGACAAACAGCCGACGTATGATCGAGCTCATAGGTTTTCATTCCTGTCTTGCAGTATTTACATTTGCTTCTATTCTTATTTTTCACTTTCCAATATCTCATTTCAACCGTTTTTTAATTATTTTCCCCAATATTGGGATATAGTCCAAATAGAGTCTTCTCAGTTTTTTATTCCAATACTTATATTCCCGTTCTGACAGTGCCCTATCAAGCTCGCCCTTCAAATACTTTCTCTGTTTCATATAAGGAAGGATCCCCTTAAAAACCAAAAGAAGCAAAAGGTAAACAACTACCATCACAACTAACAGAACAATAGACTGAAAATCATTTTGTGTTAATGTCATCATAGGCTCCAACAAAAAAAGTCTACAACATAATCTGAATTATGTGATAGACACGAAGACATAATCTGAATTATGTTGTAGACACTATTTTAATTTACGAGATCATCCCAATTTATTAACAGTATAAGCAGTGAAAAAATTCAGCTATTCCCAAAAAAATCAACCTAAAAAACAAAATAGGCATAATGAAAAAACCAATGAAAAAATCTTTACAACATTGGTTTGTTTTGTCGCGCTTTTTTTGTTACAAACCAATGAATTTGATAAAATTAAGAGAAAAACATTGACAAATAACTCAACAAATGATAAAATACACTCACACATTTATGTAAACGCCGTATTAATTGAACCACATAATTCAGATTATGTCTTCGTGTCTATCACATAATTCAGATTATGTGTTTTTTTATTTAGCACTGCAAAAGCCCTAATCTTTCTATGAGCCTGCCGTGTATTTCACCTGACTCTATGGTATATATACGAGTAGTATTTACGCTCGAATGACCAAGTATGTCGGCAAGTCGCACTATGTCCTTTTGAATTGAGTAGAACGTTCGTGCAAATAAATGACGCAAATTATGAGGAAACACCTTCTCTTTTGCAACCCCTGCAAGCTCACAAAGCTTTTTCATATAGCTCCAAATATTACTTCTGTCAAGTGGTTTTCCTTTTTTGGTTACAAAAACGGATCCGCTTTTTATATTTTCCTTATTCACATATTTCAGAAGCGCCCTTGAAAGCTGTATGGGAATTATCACCTGACGTAATTTGCCTTTCATATTTATATTGGCACGTCTTGTTTTTAATGCCTCTACTGTTATATATCTCAACTCGGAGACCCTTATTCCTGTTGAGCATATAGTCTG
>JAFQOB010000271.1 GCA_017395725.1 Clostridia bacterium | reverse complement strand
TTAGGGGGGATATTGTGTATTTTATCATCGGTTATATCGTCAATAGGTTCAATTTCGATTTGAGCCGCGTCGTCGAGACGGAGGGTAAGGGAATAACCGTGAATAAGAAGCTCCACAGGGTCGCCCATAGGAGCGTATTGAATAACCTTAACCTCGGTATTGGGAATAACGCCCATATCGAGAAAGTGTTGTCTGAGAGCACCTTCGCCGCCCACAGAGATAATTTTTGCTTTTTTTCCTACAGCAAGTTCTTTAAGAGTCATAGTGATGCCTTTCTATAATAATAAAGAAACAATAAAGTTAGCCTTAACTAACTTATTGTAAAGTTTATGTAGATTTTTGTCAAGGAGGGCAAATGTAAACAAATTGTTAAAAAGGGGAATTGGTGCAACAAATAGTGGGGGAGAAATGGTATTATAATGGTGAATAAAGGGCAGCTTTTGCCTGAAAACAAAAAGAGGGTTACTATGTTAATTATTACTAATGCTAATGTAAAAACAATGGCGGGTAAAGACATTAAAAACTGCAGTATACTTATTGACGATAACGGAAAGATTGCCGAAGTGGGTAAGAAGATAGATGTTCCTGAAGATGCAGAGGTTATAGATGCGGAGGGAAGACTTGTAACTCCAGGCTGTATAGACGGACATTGCCACGTAGGACTTTGGAATGAGATATATGCGGTAAACGACGACCACAACGAAAAGGGCGACCCAATTACGCCTCAGATGCGTGGAATTGACGGCATAAACCCTGTTGACGAAGCGTTTGAAGCTGCATTGCAGAGGGGAGTAACGACAGCTTGTACAGGACCCGGAAGCGTTAACGTTATAGGTGGAACCTTTGCAGTAATAAAGCTAAGCGGTAATAATATAGATAAGATGGTAGTAAAGAATCCTGCGGCTATGAAGTGCGCGTTTGGAGAGAATCCCAAGAAGAACTACAGCGAAAAGGGTAAGAGCCCTGTAACGAGAATGGCTATAGCGGCATTGTTGCGCGAGACTCTTACCAAGGCGAAGAAATATGCCGAAGAAGATGCAATGGGCAAACCCCACGCATTTGATATGAAGCTCGAAGCGATGATACCTGTTATGCGCAAGGAGATTCCCTTGAAGGCTCACGCCCATCAGGCAGACGATATATTGACGGCGATAAGAATAGCCAAGGAATTTGATGTTGATATGACTATCGACCATTGTACCGACGGCGTATTGATTACCGAAGAATTGCTTGAGGCGGGATATCCCTTGATGTTGGGGCCGCTGATAACAGGTACCCATAAGGTTGAATGTAAAAACAAAAGCCTTGAAACCCCCGCAAAGCTGAAAAAGGCAGGGCTAAGCTTCTGTATTGTAACCGATTCTCCCGTAGTACCTCTTGAATATTTGCCTATGTGCGCGGGACTTGCGGTGAGAGACGGACTTGACGTTGACGACGCATGGAGAGCGATAACGGTAGAACCCGCAAAGATACTGGGTGTAGCCGACAGAATAGGAAGTATTGAAAAGGGCAAGGACGCAGATATAGTTATCTGGGACAAAGACCCGCTTATGACTGTAGGTGCCGTGAGTTACAGAACTATTGTAGACGGCAAAGTCGTTTATGCTATGTAAGGGGGAGTGAAAGTATGTTGTTGATAAGAAACGGTTATATAAAGACTATGACAGGCAAGGATATAAAGAACGGCTGTATCCTTGTTGACGATAACGGTAAGATAGCAAAGGTCGGCAAGAAAATAGAAGCTCCCGAGGGGGCGGAGATAGTAGATGCAGGGGGCAGACTTGTAACCCCCGGCTGTATTGATGCTCATACCCATATAGGCATAATAGGCTGTAACGAGAACGTTGACCCGTTGACTCCCCAACTCAGAGCAATAGATAATATAGACCCAATGGATATTGATTTTCCCGCAGCATTAAAGGGGGGCGTTACTGCGGCTTGTACAGGACCCGGAAGTGCAAACGTTGTGGGCGGAACTTTTGCGGCTATTAAATTATACGGTAAGAATATCGATAAGATGATAATAAAACAGCCTATAGCGATGAAGTGTGCTTTTGGCGAAAATCCGAAAAAGGTGTATGGCGGTAAGTCCAAGAGTCCCGCTACCCGAATGGGAACGGCGGCAATGATGAGAGAGTTTTTATTTAAGGCAAAGAAATATGCCGAAGAAGACGCGCAGGGAAAAGAGCATAAGTTTGATATGAAGCTTGAGGCTATGATTCCCGTAATGCGTAAGGAAATGCCGCTTAAGGCTCATATGCATCAGGCAGACGATATATTGACGGCGATAAGAATAGCGAAGGAATTTGACCTTGATATGACACTTGACCACTGTACAGGCGGTGCATCAATTGCCGAAGCTGTTGCAGAATCGGGATTTCCCGCATTGGTAGGCCCCCTTCTCGGAAACAAGTCTAAGGTAGAGCTTATGGGTAAAAGCTTTAGGACTCCCGGTGTGCTTAATAAGGCGGGGGTTAAGATATGCATAGTGACCGACTGTAACGTTATACCGATAGAGGTGTTACCCCTTTGTGCAGGACTTTCCGTAAGCGAAGGACTTGATTATGAAGAGGGCTGGAAGGCGATAACGATAAACCCGGCTGAGATAGTGGGTATTGCCGACAGAGTAGGTAGTCTTGAAAAGGGTAAGGATGCAGATATAGTAATATGGACGGCAGACCCAATGACAAGCTTAATGGCAAGGAGCTATAAGACCTTTGTTGACGGTAAGTGTGTTTACTCAAGCGAGGGTTAAATGTAAATAAATTGTAAAATTGTCAAAAAAACTTGCAAAGTGTATAATATAGTGTTATAATACTCGAGTATGAAAATTCACACATACGGCTGTCTTCGGTGCAATATCTAAAGGGCTGTATGGTGGAAATAACCGAAGGAGGACATTAAAAATGTCAGTAATTACAATCAAACAACTGCTTGAAGCAGGCGTCCATTTTGGACATCACACAAGAAGATGGAATCCTAAGATGGCTGAGTACATCTTCACAGAAAGAAACGGCATCTACATCATTGACCTTCAGAAGACAGTAAAGAAGTTTGAAGAAGCATATATGTTTGTACGTGACCTTGCAGCAGAAGGCGGCACAATGCTCTTTGTTGGTACAAAGAAGCAGGCAGCTTCCGCAATCAAGGAAGAAGCACAGAGATGCGGTATGTACTACGTAAACGTACGTTGGCCCGGCGGTATGCTCACCAACTACAAGACAATTAACAAGTCAATCAACAGACTCAACAACCTTCTCAAGATGCAGGAAGACGGAACATTTGATCTTCTTCCCAAGAAGGAAGTTGCAAAGAGAATGAAGGAAATCGCTGACCTCGAAAAGAACCTCGGCGGTATCAAGGATATGCCCGGACTTCCTTCATGCGTATTTATAGTTGACCCCCGCAAAGAAAGAAATGCAGTTCTCGAAGCAAAGAAACTCGGTATTCCCGTAGTTGCAATTGTTGATACAAACTGTGACCCCGATGATGCAGATTACTTCATTCCCGGTAACGACGACGCTATCCGTGCTATTAAGCTTATCGCATCTGTAATTGCAGACGCTATTATCGAAGGTAAGCAGGGCGAACAGTTCGAAAGCGCTGTTGAAGAGATTACCGAAGCTGAAGCAGCAGAAGACGCAGAAATCGCTGAATAATTTTAAGAAATAACAGAAAATCGGAGGAATAGAAAAATGGCTACAATTACAGCAAAGGCAGTATCCGACCTCAGAGCAAAGACCGGTTGCGGTATGATGGACTGCAAGAAGGCACTTGTTGAAGCAAACGGTGACTTTGATGAAGCTATAAAGATTTTGAGAGAAAAGGGACTTGCTGTTGCAGCAAAGAAGGCAGACAGAATTGCAGCAGAAGGTCTTGTAGATATCCTTGTTGAAGGCGAAAAGGCAGCTATGATTGAAGTTAACTGTGAAACAGACTTCGTTGCAAAGAACGCAAGCTTCCAGGCATTCGTTAAGGAAATCCTCAAGCTCATTATTGATAACAAGCCCGCTGACCTCGACGCTCTTAACGCACTTGTTATGGAAAGCGGAATGACAGTTGAAGCAGCACTTAAGGACAAGATTTTCCAGATTGGTGAAAATATGTCTCTCCGCCGTTTCCTTACAGTTGACGGTGTTATGAGTTCTTACATTCACGGTAAGGGTGCAACAGGTGTTATCGTTAAGTTTGTAGCAGACGACGCTGCAAAGAACAACGAAGGCTTTGCAGAAATGGCAAAGAACATTGCACTTCAGGTTGCTGCATATCCCAACATTCAGTATGTTGACAGAGAAGCAGTTCCCGCAAGCGTAGTTGAAGAAGAAATGAGCATTATTAAGGCTCAGCTCAAGAATGACCCCAAGAACGCAAGCAAGCCTGACCAGATTCTCGAAAAGATTGCTACAGGTAAGCTCGGTAAGTTCTATGAAGCAAACTGCTTGACAGACAATGCATACGTTAAGGACGATTCTATGACTGTTGCAAAGTATGTTGAGTCTTGTGCAAAGGCATTCGGCGGTTCTATCAAGATTGACTCCTTCTACCGTTACGAAAAGGGCGAAGGACTCCAGAAGAGAGAAGACAATCTTGGTGACGAAATCGCAAAGATGCTCAACAAGTAATAAAAAATAAAACTTAATACTGTCAGGGGTGCTGTAAAAAGCTGAGACGGATTATAACCGAACCCTTTAAACCTGAAACGGATAATGCCGGCGTAGGAAGATAGGTATAAGAAGCTTATTATATTCCCACCCGAAGACGAATCGGGTGGGAATTTTAATTTTCCCATAAAAAAAGTAACAGCCAATTCCGGAATGGCGTGTTAAGAAGTAAGCTTATTATTTTTGAATTATCAAAACGTAAAAAGTTTTTGGCGGTATAAAGTTTTTAATATATATGTATAAAAACTACCTAAATTGAAAGGAAAGAGAAAATGAAAACGAAGACAAGAACAATGGTAGAAAGTGCCATACTTATAGCGGCATCGATAATATTGTCGTTTGTAAAGATATACGAAGCACCGCTTGGCGGCTCCGTAACACTGTTTTCGATGGTACCGCTAATGATAATATCCATAAGACACGGACTTGGTTGGGGACTGGGCTCAGCATTTATATTTTCCATATTCAAGCTGTGGATGGGGGCAGGTAACTTTGCGTACGTGCCGACAGCTGTGGGAATAATTGTAGTAATATTGCTTGACTATATTGTTGCATATACGGCGATAGGCCTTGCGGGTATATTCAGAAAGCTGAAGTTTACGAAGAACGAGAAGACGAATTTGACCGTAACGACGTTTTGCGGAGTGCTGGTTGCTTGTATTGTAAGATTTATGAGCCACTTTGTGAACGGTTCTGTGGTATGGTATGAGATAACGAAGAATGGCGATTGGAACGAATACGTGCATACAGTAGGAATGTGGTTGTATTCCTTTGTTTATAACATAACCTACTTGGGTCCCGAAACGGTAATGACGCTTGTTGCCGTACCCGCGATAGTAACAGTTCTTGGTATAATGCAAAAACAATCATCCAAATAACTTACTTTCTTTTAGGAAGAAAGTAAGCAAAGAAACCTCGAATAACTGGTCTGTACAAACTTTATTGTTAGTACAGACCTACTTTCTTTAAGGAAGAAAGTAGGCAAAGAACCTTTTAATAAAGGGACTGTGCGTACCCAAAGCCTCGCCCTACGGGAGAGGTGGATTTGCGAAAGCAAAGACGGAGAGGGATTCTTTAAGGAAGAAAGTAAGCAAAGAACCTTTTAATAAAGGGTCTGTGCTACTATCCATTTTTTGTACAAACAATAACACTATATCGTAGGGCGGGGGCTTGCTCCCGCCGCTTTTT